>CAZJBZ010000244.1:0-7306 GCA_964543975.1 uncultured Spirochaetales bacterium | reverse complement strand
AGGCAAGAGAAGGATATACAGTGGCGGAAATATCGAGAGCGAGCAACGTCGATGATTCCGGGGTCCAACCGTTCGCTCCGCCTGCTA
The DNA here is from genome assembly GCA_964543975.1 of uncultured Spirochaetales bacterium. Classification (GTDB taxonomy): domain Bacteria; phylum Spirochaetota; class Spirochaetia; order SPDA01; family CAZJBZ01; genus CAZJBZ01. The sequence goes on along the minus strand of CAZJBZ010000244.1, from coordinate 7,219 downwards.
TCTCAAAGACGGATTCACCGGAGGCCGCTGCGGAGATACAAGGTTAAGGGCCGGCGGAGAATTGGGGAGTGTAAAGCAACTGAAAGAAGCGATAGCAAAAAGAGCTTTCGAAAAATCTTTACGTACACAGTAATTATCTAATTACGCTACCTGCTAAATATACCATTCCGGAAATGTCTAAAGAAGAACGCCGAAAGACGGCCGATTATTTACGTACATTAGCCGATAAAATTGATTTACAATCCTAACAGTAATAAAATAGGGAATACTCATCGCTTTCCAACAATTTTAATAATGAAAAGGAGTGAGTAGCCCATGTGAATGAAAGCAAATTCCGCAATACTTATACCGATCCACAATCCCGGGGCGATTCAGAGAGAACGGTGGTAAGTACGGAAAAAGTAATTTGGAGATATGTGGTTTTTCCCGTGCTCCTCGGTCCAAAAAAAAAGCTTCCTCTATATTGACGGTAATAACCGGGAGTTTTGCTTGACAAAAAAACAAACGATGAGGAGTACGGGAAGAGCTGACCGCACCCCTCCTTCACCGGCCAATTTCACCAGATTGAGGATTTACCGTGCATTGACAAGGAAGTAAGAATAACTTATATTCTTAAAAGAGGTGCAGAATGATTGCAAAAATGACCAGCAAAAATCAGATTACTATTCCTAAAGAAATAGCCGGACAATACTCATCCTCATATTTTACGGTTAAATCAGAAAACAACCGGATAATCCTCACACCTGTTTCCACATCGGATACCGAACAAGTTCGGCAAAAACTGGCCGAGTTGAACATTACCGAAAAGGACATTTCAGATGCTGTTTTATGGGCAAGAAAGTAATGCCGATACGGGCAGTATTTGATACGAATACACTCGTTTCATCTTTAATTTTTAAAAAAGACTCATGGACCAAACTTAGAGGGGTTTGGAAGGAGAACATAGTTGTACCGCTTGTCTGTCGAGAAACTACTCTGGAACTGATAAAAGTTTTCGCTTACCCAAAATTTAATGTAACAACGGATGAAAGGGAAGCCCTTATTTCTGAATTTTTACCTTATTCTGAAACATTTTCCCTAAACACTGAAACCAAAAACTTGCCTCCGTGCAGGGATGAAAAAGACCAAATATTCCTCGAACTTGCCTTTCAAGCCCAAGCGGAATATCTCATAACAGGCGATAGAGACATTCTCGAATACGATGCTCCTGTTGATTACAACATAATTTCTGTTAAGGATTTCTTGGATACTCTCAGGAACGTGTAAAGTGTTTTTCGGGTGGATGCGGGATGCCGTTTGGCCGAAGGGCTGTAGACGTTCCATTCGGGATTGTCGTACAGCAAATAGACGCCGTCCTCTTATTGGAGATGGGAAGCAAACTGCAATTTGCAGCACTTCATCTTAAAAAAACATCTGATGAACTCATCACATATTATAGATATGAAGCAGAGAGGAGATTCCTCAATTGTTTGTTTCCTGTCTTCGTTATCCCTCCCCGCTCAATCCGCTCTCCACTCGAATGTTCGCTAGGGACACGACCAAGATAGCCCATAAATCGATCGACGGTGGCGAACCGCTAGAAATACCTAACTTCCATGACCGAAAGGACAACTCCTTATTGTACTGTTTTTTTGCATGAGACAATTTGAGAAATCTTCCCTGTGGCTGATCGCCTCTATCTCGTAGCTTGGTTACCTATTAATACCTACTGCCACGAAGCTTGTTAAAAAACATTGTTTCTCAAATCTGTCGCTGCGACTCGAATACAGCTATGAAGTGGCCGCGGAATCAAAGGGTGCCCAGCCAGGTCGACATTACGCTAATCGCGTACGCAAAGCAAAATCAGGGCACGGTCGTGACACTAGAAGGCTACCAGAATCAACGACCCGGCAAACGGAAAAACTCCAATATCCCTCTGATCTGCGATGACGAGGGAGTGCCATGGTTGAATTTCGTGCAGATGCTCGATGAAATCGGCGTGAACATGTGAAGAGCGCAACATAACAAAGCCGTCAGTTGCGCCGTACCCAGCGATTGCCGTGCCCGTAAGGGCCAGACGAGAATACGGGATCAGCTCTTCTTTGACAGGAGGCACCAACGACTCATCAAGTTTACCTAGCATAACCGTATTCATGAAAATGAGCTTAGGAGAATTGAAGATAGCTGTCAAGGATTTTTAAAAACCCAAAAATATTTGAATAGTCTTCAATGGCGGGCACCCTTCTTTCGAAAGGAGCAGGACCGTTTCCTTCCGCTTTCTCCTAGACAATTGATTAGATACGTTCCAATCTGTAAGATGGGATATATGCGTTCCGTTCACGAGCTTATAACTGCAATAGAGTCGGCACCGAACGAAATCTCGGCACAATTGGCGTCCGTCTATCCTTCCCCTCCGTTGGACAGACTGTACCGTCTCCTCCGGTTTTTTGCAGGAGAGTACCCCCACCGCGACACGGTTTCCGTCCTTCGCGCCCCCGGCAGGGTAAACCTGATCGGCGAGCATACCGACTATAACGGCCTGCCGGTTATGCCGATGGCGCTGGACAAAGATATCTTAGTCGCTTTTACTCCCCGTAACGATAATACCGTTACAATAACAAATCCCGACTTTTCCATGCGGAGTTTTTCAATAGAGGAGAAAATCCCCGCATATGAAACCGGGGATTGGGGAAACTATATAAAAGCGGGTGTGCAGCGGATCGTTCGGCTTATGCTCGAAAATTCAAACGTAAAATCTCTTGCAACGCTGCGCCGGAAGGGTATTCCTGTCCGAGGTTTTGATGCATCTTTTCTCGGTTCAATTCCTATCGGAGCAGGTCTTTCCAGCAGTTCGGCAATGGTTGTCGCCTCGGCTCTGGTTATTATGGAGTGTAACGGACTGACGCTCGATTCCATCGCGTTAGCGGAACAGATGGCGGAAGCGGAATGGTACGTCGGGACACAGGGGGGCGGAATGGACCAAGCGGCTTGTCTCTTGGGCCGAAAAAACAGGGCCTTAAAGATCGACTTTTTTCCCCTGCGTGTACGCCCGGTAACGCTTCCTAACGATTATTCAATAGTAGTTGCCGATTCTCTTGTTACGGCCTCTAAGACAAAGGAAGCACGGTTGCTCTACAACACCCGGCCCGCGGAATGCCGCGCCGCCACCGCCCTCCTCGCCAACCATCTGCATCAAACGGAAAAAACAAATGTCACCGACATCCGGCGGATCGGTGATATCTGTAAACGTATCGGAAGTGCGAAAACAGTAAAGATTATCGATGAAACGTTCACGAAGGTCCGATACTCAAAAACGGAAATAGCTTTTATTTTAGGCCTTACCGTTAAAGAAGTCGATTCGCTTTTTTTCACAACGAAAGCGAATGACACTATACCGGAACCGCCCGACGGTTTTCCCCTGGGAGCCCGAGCACGACACGTTGTAACCGAAGCGGTCCGTGTTGAGAAGAGCGAAGAAACGCTTCGGAATATGGATGTGGACAGATTTTCAGAACAGATCAACGGATCGTGGCGAAGCTGTAGGGAGGACTATGAAATTGGTCATCCGGCTATAGACGATATAATCACAATTGCACGACAAGCCGGCTCTAAAGCGAGCCGATTGACAGGAGCGGGCTTCGGAGGATGTACAATTCATCTTGTCGGCAATGATCAGGTACCGGCGTTTATCGATACGTTAAAACGGGAATATTATGAAAAAGCAATCAACCACTATCGGGAGGCCGCGGAACGCTTTCAAAAAAATTCTCTTGAAGAGGTCCTTTTCTCCGCCTCCCCTTCAGCAGGAGCAACCGTGCTCTTTTAAACGGATAATTGAGGCAATTTCAAAAATGACTGTACAGGAGAGACAATGGACAAATTACGAATCGGCTTAATCGGTGCTTGGGGCTTGAGAGGAAGACTGGCGAAATACGCGGAGGACCAGTTCGATGAAGTGTCCGTTGTTGGGGCCGCTGACATAAACGATGGTTCGTTACAGGCGTTTCGCGAATATTACGGCCCACATTTATTTATAACAAAAGAGTATCAGGAACTCCTCGACCGGAGTGATGTTGACGCGGTCTTCATCATTACACCCGACTATTGCCATGAAGAACATGCCGTCGCCGCCCTCAAGGCAGGCAAACCGGCCTATCTGGAGAAACCGCTGGCTATCACCACAGCCGGCTGCGACAGAATACTGAAAGCCGCCTTCGACACCGGGACCAAATTGTATCTCGGACACAACATGCGTTACTTTCCTGCAATTATAAAAATGAAGGAGATAATCGATTCCGGCGCGATTGGAGAGATACGAGCAGTATGGTGCCGCCATTTCGTCTCTATCGGAGGAGACGCCTACTTCAAGGACTGGCACTCCGAACGGAAAAACTCCACCGGCCTCTTAATCCAAAAAGGGGCCCACGACATCGACGTGATCCATTGGCTTACCGGGGCCTATACGACCGGTGTTGTCGGAATGGGAAACCTTACCGTCTATAACCGTACCCAAAAGCGTGAACAGGACCGGACAACGACTTCAGATTTTCAGCGAGTCCAAATCGATGAATCCAACTGGCCGCCTATGGAACAGAACGATTTTTCTCCTGTTATCGATATTGAGGACCACAGCATGATTCTGATGCAGCTGGAAAACAATATCCAGGCTTCCTACATGCAGTGCCACTACACGCCTGATTATCATAGAAATTACACTCTTATAGGGACGGAGGGAAGAATAGAAAACCGGGGCGATTCGGGAAACTGCTCAATCCTCCTCTATAACAGCAGAAAAGACGGTTATCCTGAACCAGATGAAGTTTTCACCTTGGATGAGGTAGCGGGAAGCCATGGAGGCTCGGACCCCGCAATTGTACGGAGCTTTGTCGAATTTCTTTTAGAAGGGAAGATACCTCACACCTCCCCTCTTGCCGCAAGACAGGCGGTCGCCGTGGGAGAAGCTGCAACGGAATCTCTGCGAAAAAACAGTTCCTTTCGCACGATTCCGCCGGTAGATGAAGCCATTGCCGACTACTTTAAGCGGGGACAACGGAGGGATTAGGGAGGACCTCGGACCGCCCGATTCAGCTCTCCTGAAAAACGATATCGGCTATTCTAAACTGCTCGTCCTCGGAATCGAGTTTCACCTCTTCCATGCTCTCGATTAGAGTGACCTTTTTTACCCGAGCCGCGGCCATGACATCCTGAGAAACCAGCTTTAAGTCCTGCAGATCAGCGGGCGATACGTTCAATGTTAAAGTTTCGACGTAAGCCCCAACTGAAAGGCCCTCCTCAGTTTTGCATTTGTTAAGCGCTTTCATGCAGTTGATAGCAGCCTCGAAACTGGTTTCAGAGGCCGGAGGGTCGATCCATTCGAACTCTTTCGTATCGGGCCAGGTGGACACGTGGATACTCTTTTTCCCGGTTTCCGACTTAAAAACCCAGGACCAGATCTCTTCCGTAATAAAAGGAAGGAACGGCGCAAAAAGACGTAACAGCACACTCAAACCTATCCGAAGAGTCGATACTGCAGAATCTTGCTCCTCTTTATCGGTAGCTGTCTCTCCTTTCGCCCTGTTTTTAGCTAATTCGATATAGCTGTCGGTAAAGTTTTGCCAAAAAAATTCTTCAATCGTAAGCAGAGCATGAGAAAAATCGTACTGCTCCATATAGTGTGTAGCCTGTTCAACCAACCTGTTCAGTCCGGCTATGAAACCCCGGTCTAACTCGTTAAGCACCGTATACCCTCTGCCCTCCTGCAATAGTACGAATTTTGACGCGTTGTACAGTTTCGTGACTAAACGACGTCCTATTTTAATGATCCGCTCTTCGAAAGCGGTATCGGTCCCCAAACGCGCCGAAGAGGCCCAATACCGAACCGCGTCGGCGGAATAACGGTCCAAAAACTCGACCGGTGTCACCACATTCCCTTTACTCTTCGACATCTTTTTCCTGTCCGGATCGAGCACCCATCCCGAGATGAGGACGTCCTTCCACGGTATACTATTTTCATGCAATGCGGCTTTTGCAATCGTATAGAAAGCCCACGTTCTTATAATTTCGTGCGACTGGGGCCGAATATCCATGGGAAAAAGGTTTTTATAGCGTTCTTCATCTGTGATCCATCGTGCCCCAATTTGCGGCGTTAAAGAGCTTGTAAACCAGGTGTCGAAAACATCCTGTTCAGCGGTAAAACCTCCGGGCCTATCCCGCTGTTCGGTGGAATAGCCCGGCGGTACATCAAGAGAAGGATCGATAGGGAGTAAATCCGGTGACGCGATAATCGGAGTATCATAATCCGGATATCCTTCATTGTCTAAAGGATACCACAACGGAAAAGGCACACCGAAAAAACGCTGTCTGCTGATACACCAGTCAAACAGAAGATTCTGGGTCCAGTTCTCGAACCGGGAACGCATAAAAGAAGGGTACCACTCTATCTCTCTCCCCTTTTGCAATAACAACTCTTTTTTATCCATGAGACGAACAAACCACTGCCGTGTGGAAATAAACTCCAAAGGCTTTTTCCCTTTTTCATAATACTTGACCGAATGGCGCAGACTCCGGGGCTCTCCAAGGAGAGGGGCTCTCTTTTCATGATCGAGTTCATCGGGGTCCCTTAGCAGCTCTACAATCGTTTCTCTTGCCTGTCGGACCGTTTTCCCCTCCAGTTTTTGAAAATATTTTTGGGCCCGGGAGGGATTAAGGCTGTCCCATCCTTCGCTCCCAAAAAGGACCGGACGGAACCGTCCGTCGGTACCGAGAACCTGTCGAAGTTCCACATTCTCCGTTTTCCACCAGAAAACATCGGTAGCGTCCCCGAATGTACAGACCATTACAATGCCGGTTCCCTTTTCAGGATCGGCCTTATCGGTCGAAAGAATTGGTACCGGTACGCCGAACAACGGAGTTACGGCCATTTTACCGAAGAGATGTTTGTACCGTCCGTCATCCGGATGGGCCGCGATTCCCACACAAGCCGGTATAAACTCCGGTCTCGTTGTTGCAATATGGATGGTTTCCTGTTCATCGTCCCGGTCATTCATGACGGTAAACTCAACGGTGTAGAATAAAGTTGGTTCTTCACGGTCTTCTATTTCCGCTTGGGCAACCGCGGTCTGGAAATCGACATCCCACATTGTGGGAGCATCGTCACTATAGATATGGCCTTTTGCGTATAGGTCGATGAAACTATATTGGGCTGTTTTTCGAGATAAGGAATTGATCGTGGAATACTCCT
>CAZJBZ010000243.1:0-7312 GCA_964543975.1 uncultured Spirochaetales bacterium | reverse complement strand
GAAATTAGTATGGTTTTCGATCATAATATGGGAATACCGTATATACCGGCATCAGGAATAAAGGGTGTCATACGGATCTCTCATATAATAAACTACGTTGATAAAGACCCTTCCATTGTTAATAATAATACCATTGATCTTAATGATGATTTATTCAAAGTGCGAGAATTATTCGGCAATGAAAATAACCGAGGGAATGTCATTTTTTTAGATGCTTATCCGTTAAAGGTACCGGAATTGAAAATAGATATTTTAAACCCTCATTACAGTGATTATTATTCCGACTCAGAAAATAAAATACCTCCGGCCGATTACCTTCAACCAATACCGGTTAAGTTTCTGACTGTAGAGAAAGGGACTAAATTTATCTTTAGATTGGTGCTTAAAAAAACACAAGAGCAAAATCTTGAGAATATAAAGAAAGGCATAGAAAGGGCACTAAAAAATGGTGGAGTTGGTGCGAAAAGTTCCCTTGGGTATGGGAGATTCTGCCTTGAAAAAGATGAGCCTGCCGAAACTATAAAAATATTTATGGAAATGAAGGAAGAAGAAGAACGTAGAAGGAAAGAAGCAAAACAGAAAGCAATTCAAGAAAAACTTGATAATATGACCGAAGACGAGAAAATGATTTACCGTATTGAACAGTTAGGAAAAGACAATAAGCAAATTGGAGAAATTTGGAGCACTATTAAAGGAGGGGCATTTGGAGAAGAAGTTTTTCAGAAGCTGAAGAGTAAATTGATAGAGCTTAACGAATGGGAACCCTATGGTGGTAATAGACCAAGGACCAAAATGCTAGAGAGAAAAAAGCTGATAGAGAAGAAACTGAATAAGTGAAACTAAATATTTTTTGTCTGATGAATCATGAATTGACCCAAAAACAGATTGATTCTATTAAGAACGATCTGGCATGTGCAAAGCTTGTCAAATTCCCAAACGATATAAGAACGATATGGAGTAGTATAAATCCAAAAGGTGAATTAAACCTGACCAATTTGGAGAAGATCATTCGATTTTTAAAAAACAACGCATGTACCGATGATTACGTTCTCGTTCAAGGGGAGTTCGGTGCAACATTTTATATCGTTGATTTTTGTTTTAAAAACGGGTTGGTACCTGTGTATGCAAGCTCGTCAAGAAATTATAATGAAAAGCGAAACAGAGATGGTTCTGTTGAACGCCATCATGTATTTCGGCATGTATCCTTTAGAAAATATATTAAATGGGAGAAAGACATGGACCCAATAGATGATGAGAAAATAAAGTATTTTCATGAGGCTCTTCGTTCTAAATTGCACGATAATATACGAGGAATCTACCTTTTTGGTTCCCACGCACGAGGTGATGCGACTGAGAAGTCGGACTATGACTTTTTGGTGGTGGTAAAAGAAAGAAAAGAAGCGGATGTTCATGCCGTCCGTGAGATAGAGGTAGAGTTTCTTAATCGTTTTGACGCACTTTCTTCATCGCTTATCTATGATGATGAAGAATGGGATCGTCGAAAAGAATTGCCTATCGGGTTGAATATACAACGAGAAGGTATTCTCTTATGACAAAGAAGCCAAATATTCTAGCTATAATAGCAAAAGCTAAAGATAAATTAAAAACATCCTGTATCGATTTTCAACATGAACAATATGACGATGCCGTTTCGCGTGCGTATTACGCAGTCTTTCACATGATAACCGCCGCACTTTATTTAAAAGGCATGGTCTTTTCTTCCCACGCTCAAACTATCGGCGCTTTTAATAAAGAGTATGTGAAAGCAGGAATATTCCCCAGGAGCTATACAAGATTTATTCAAGATCTTTTTGACGATAGGCAAACAGGCGATTACGACATCATTTCCAGAATTGACAGGGAAGCGGCTGAAAAGGATGTGCAAAAAGCTGAAGAAATCTGTAAAGAAGTTGAAGACTATTTATTAACCACGATTGATGAGGAAGTAGTACCAAATGGCTAATGTTTTTCTAAGTTTTTTAGGAACTAATAGATATTTACCGTGCAACTATTATTATGGAGACAAAAAAATAAGAAACGTTACTTTTGTACAGGAGGCACTTGTCTCACTTTTTTGTACGCATTTTAATGAGAACGACAGGATTGTTATTTTTATAACCCCTGAAGCGGAAAAAGTTAATTGGCACAACTCTGAGAAGAACGAAGGGCTATCCTCCATTTTAAAGAGGTGTAATTTGGCTTCGGCGATAAAACCGGTTACGATAAGTACCGGACATTCTGAAGAAGAAATATGGGAAGTTTTTAATACTCTTTATGACAATATAGAACAGAATGATGAAATAATTCTAGATATAACACACGCTTTTCGTTCCTTACCTCTTCTTGGAACGGTATGTTTGAATTACGCTCGGTTTTTAAAGAAAATAAAAGTTAAAGGAATTTACTATGGTGCTTTTGAAGTTCTGGGAACGAGGGATAAGGTTGCTAAGATGGAGATGGAATCGAGAAATGCGCCTGTTTTCGATTTATCCAGTTTCGATCTGTTACAGCAGTGGAGTTCCGCGTTCGAAAACTTTGTCAACCACGGTATAACCCGGTCAATCTCTAATCTTATATATCAACAAGTCAATCCGTTGTTGAAGAATTCGCAAGGGAAAGATACTCAAGCTGATGAAGAGAGGCAATTCGCTAAAGCACTAGATATGTTCGGCTCATATTTTTCAACTGTGCGTGGTGAGAGTATAGTTGAAGGAAAAGAAATTATTTTTCTGAAGAATCGGCTTAATTCCATTAGGAACAGTGAATTGCGTGTTAAAGCTTTAGGACCGTTATTCCAGAAAGTATCTGAAACGATTGAGCCTTATGGAATAAACAATATTAAAAACGGATTCTTTGCCGTTCAGTGGTGTATTGAAAATGGCCTTATTCAACAAGGGATAACTATGTTACAGGAGACTATCGTAACATATGCTTTAGAAAGGATTGGCGAAGATAGGCGTGATGTGAAGAAAAGGCAAGCTTTCTCGAGTTTTGTATACCTTATTTCTACAAATAGAGAGTTTGATTCGCTTTCTCCCCAGGACAAAGAAATAGTCAATATTTTTTCTTCTCTTAAAGATGACAGCACCATGTCACTTTTAATGGAGGTCTTCACTACATTACGCGATTATCGTAATGATATAAACCATGGAGGGTACGTACAACCGGCAAAACCGGGTAGATTTCAACATATCTTACATGAGTTGTTCGAAAAGGTAAAAGAAGTTGTATTAGGAGTTTAGCAATGGCCACAATCTATATTGTTTCCGATTACGGTAAGCTCGTAAAAAACGGAGACACCCTTCAGTTGAAGCAGAAAGATGGTGAAACCCGAATATTTCCGTTTAAAACAGAACAGCTTGTTGTTATGGGTAATGTTGATGTAACGAATTCAGCACTGCGTCTGCTTATGCATCATCAAGTTGATACGGTTTTTCTTGGCAAGAACGGACGGTTCAACGGGAAAATTGCTTTTAAAGAGGGGAAAAATGTTTTCCTACGACAAAAACAGTTTCAGAAATTAGAAGATTATCAATTCCGGTTACAGTTTGGAAAATCGATTGTAAAGGGGAAATTGAAAAATCAGCTTATATTCATGCAGCGTACACTTCGCAGGCGTGAGCTACAAGAAAAATCGGCCGAACAAATAGAGAAAATGAAGCAGACTATCGATAAAATAGATTCAGCCGAATCAATAGAAACGTGCAGAGGATATGAAGGTATAGGCGCAAAATATTTTTTCTCTATTTTTAGACAGAGCATTATACAAGATTGGGCGGAATTCAACGGAAGGAGCATGCATCCTCCGCGGGACAATGTAAACGCCGTTTTAAGCTTTCTCTATACTTTGTTATTGTTTCGAATAGATGCCGCAATCGAAACGGAAGCGCTTGATCCTTTCGTCGGCTACTTTCATTCTCTAGACTACGGGAAAAAGACACTCAGTTTCGATTTGATGGAGGAGTACCGCACTCCTATAGCCGATACCTTAACGGCTGCTCTTTTCAATTTGGGGATATTGAATGAAGAAGATTTCGAAACAGTCAATTTCACAAACCAAAGTGACGACTATCCTCTTGAATCCTCCGGAGATGAAGAAGAGGATTCTCCTGTTTTGACTGAAAAAACGGGTGTCCTTTTAACAAAACCGGGTATACGGAAGGTGGTGACCCAATTCGAAAAAAAGCTTGAACAACAGATGTATTATAAACCGCTTTTACGTCAGATTTCATACAAGCAGCTTATGCGAGAACAATCGAAACATTTTAAGCGTGTACTTACAGGAGAAGAATCTGAATATAAACCGATAGTTATCCGATGATTTACATGTTTTGTTATGATATAGCGGATCCGAAGAGACTCAGTAGAGTGTCGAAAAAGCTGCAAAACTTCGGCATTCGTATTCAATACAGTTTTTTTCAATGTGAGATGGATAAAGAACGAATGGAAAATCTGAAAGTGCAGTTGGTCCAAGAGATCGATATGGATGAAGATTTCCTGTTTATTTACCCCCTCTGTGATGATTGTTCCAAAAGCGTTTTTACCGACGGAACAGGAGAAGTTATCAAAATAGAACCGTTTGAGATATTATGAAACAGCATTGGCTCATCATTTATGACATACGGGATGTAAAGCGGCTGCGGAATGTTGCCAAAAAAATGGAAGGCTGCGGTATGAGGGTCCAAAAATCCGTTTTTGAGGTCAACGCACCTTTGCCCGTGATAAAAAAGCTCCGCTCTGATGTCAATAAGCTTATTGACGAGGAAGATTTTGTAGCGTATTTCAATATTTGCGAGAGGGATTGGCAAAAACGAATCAAATTCGGTCCGGGTGATCAGCGAATGGATGTAGAAGAAAAACCTTTCTACATTCTTTAGGCTGCTATTACGTTCTTTGAAAATTGAGAGACGGAGCATTCCCTTTTTAAGTATATCTTGCGTCAACCTCTTGAACACCCAAAATTCGTTAAAAATCCGGTGAGGTTGACGCAAAACTGTTATTTCTTTTATTTATAACTAATTATATATTGTACAAGGAGGCTATATTCATGATTAACAGGATTTTTATGCATAATTCTTACTTGGTTGACGCAATAAGCACAATTAATTGTTGTGCTATAAGGACTTACCAATGGTGCTATTTATCGAATTGACCTGAACGAAGGGATTACGACTTCTGATATTTTATATTGTTTGTAATCTAAGTAGTTCATATATTTATCGAATTGACCTGAACGAAGGGATTACGACTTACTTCTAAAAGTTCTGGTAATGTCATTTTCTCTTCTCATTTATCGAATTGACCTGAACGAAGGGATTACGACTAAAAATAATAAACGCATAATTGACCATTATCATACCAATTTATCGAATTGACCTGAACGAAGGGATTACGACGAGTACATAATTTACTATTATTGTACCACTCTTTAAAATTTATCGAATTGACCTGAACGAAGGGATTACGACCCTGTTAATAAATAGTCTACATTATCTTTATTAGATAGCATTTATCGAATTGACCTGAACGAAGGGATTACGACTTTTTCTTAGAAGCTTCGTCTCTATGACGGCATTCTAAAGATTTATCGAATTGACCTGAACGAAGGGATTACGACAATTGACCATTCTTCACCACTTTGAATCACTGAACGAAAAAATTTATCGAATTGACCTGAACGAAGGGATTACGACTTCTTTTTAAGTTCTTTAATACGATTTTGTACTGTATCAAATTTATCGAATTGACCTGAACGAAGGGATTACGACAATAGTTTTCGAGCCTTTTATATATGCTCTTTTGTCGTAAGATTTATCGAATTGACCTGAACGAAGGGATTACGACTCCTTCTCTTTTTGCAATTTTCTTTTTAAGTTCTTTAAAATTTATCGAATTGACCTGAACGAAGGGATTACGACTTTTTGGAATTAAAGTTTTCATTTTTGTTTTTGTAACAGATTTATCGAATTGACCTGAACGAAGGGATTACGACAAGGAAGGACCGCTTGCATATTTTGCGATCCTGTTATATTCATTTATCGAATTGACCTGAACGAAGGGATTACGACCAAACAAAAAAGTGGAAAGATTTTAGAAATAAAATATATTTATCGAATTGACCTGAACGAAGGGATTACGACTGATACTTCTTGGATTGCTCATAGCAGGCTATTTGATTATAATTTATCGAATTGACCTGAACGAAGGGATTACGACATTTCTTAATTCCATTTTTCTCTCCTTAATCATTTTGTATTTATCGAATTGACCTGAACGAAGGGATTACGACGGGTGATTGCTCTGTACACCCTATTATTGGTCAACCGCATTTATCGAATTGACCTGAACGAAGGGATTACGACCATCGGTGACAGTCAGGCGGTCCTGAAAGGACCTAGCCGAGGATTTATCGAATTGACCTGAACGAAGGGATTACGACTCTGTCTTGTCTGTATCTGGTAATGGTTCGACCAAATGGATTTATCGAATTGACCTGAACGAAGGGATTACGACTTTCCCGTCTCTAAGTTGTCAATGAACAGCGAAAAAGGAAAAATTTATCGAATTGACCTGAACGAAGGGATTACGACTGACTTCGTAATCCTTTTCCTCCGGCGCTTGATACTATTTATCGAATTGACCTGAACGAAGGGATTACGACACAGTCAGGCGGTCTTGGAACGATTTCGCCGAAGACAGGATTTATCGAATTGACCTGAACGAAGGGATTACGACTTGCATCAAGCTGCGCCAATTTCGCTTCTAATTGCGCTTATTTATCGAATTGACCTGAACGAAGGGATTACGACTTTTCTTGTAATGATCTTTTTTTACCTTGCCACCTAATCATTTATCGAATTGACCTGAACGAAGGGATTACGACCATCTTCTTCCATTGTTATTATGTAAGCGGTTTTTATTGATTTATCGAATTGACCTGAACGAAGGGATTACGACACCAGTTTATTGGTTCTTTCTCGTATACATACAAGTACTATTTATCGAATTGACCTGAACGAAGGGATTACGACTAAAACCTCAGAAATGTTCAACACTGCCTTTCGTTATGGATTTATCGAATTGACCTGAACGAAGGGATTACGACTAAGTCTATCATTACATCAATTGGATTCTCTGTAGCAGTATTTATCGAATTGACCTGAACGAAGGGATTACGACATTTTGTGTGTTGTCGTATAATTTGATCTAAGTAATCGACTATTTATCGAATTGACCTGAACGAAGGGATTAGGAAAGAGAAAGGAGCAAGGGTTTATGAGCAGGCAAAATAAAGCGCTCTGTGGCGCCTTAT
>CAZJBZ010000242.1:0-7326 GCA_964543975.1 uncultured Spirochaetales bacterium | reverse complement strand
GTTCCATCGAGAGAACCACCCCCTCTTCCGAGGGCGCGCACGCCGCCGAAAGACCTGTTCCTCCTCCTCTGACCGTTACCGGCACTCCTGTTTCGCCGCAGACCTTCACAATGTCGGCAATCTGCCGTTCATTATCGGGTTTTACCACCGCCAGCGGCATTCGATTATGGTCGGCAAACGCAATTTCATCGTGTGAATACGGCTCCATCTCGGCCGCGTCCGTAATAACGGAACCATTACCGACGATGTTTTGGACTTTTTTAAGCCAGGTTTGTGATATGCCCATCGTTGTTTCTCCATGCAACAAATGCCGAATATACGGAGGCGGTGGAATAATTGCATCCAGGATATTATACCATTATAATAGACACTTTTACAATCATCTCTGCCCGACATCAGCAAATCGACGGCCCTTATTCCTTTTACCGCGCACATGGTACACATTTTGGATTCCTGCCTTGACTTTACCGAACGAGAGACATACCTTTCATTAGAGGTAATGGTATGAAAAAGATTATTTTACTATTCATAATTGTTTTTGTGACTGTTCCTACTTTCGCCCAAGACAGCGACGATGAAGAAGAAAAGGAGTTTACAGCAGCCTTTTCCTCTACGGAAATAAGCTACAACCCGCTCCACTCATACACCGCAACGGAAGCGCAAATTTATACCGCACTCTACGAAGGGTTGGTGACCTATCATCCCTTCAGCCTCAACCCGGTACCGGCGTCCGCCAAACGATGGGAAATATCGGCCGATAAAAAAACATACCGGTTTTACATCCGTGAAAATGCCCGTTATTGGAACGGCGATCATGTGAAAGCCGCGCACTTCAAAGAGGCGTGGATGAAACTCCTCGATCCGGATGAGAAGGCGGAATATTCCTTTCTTCTCGACGTTATAAAGGGGGCCGAAGATTTCCGCCGAGGCGTTACCGACGATCCTTCGACAGTCGGCCTTCGGGTCCCTTCCGAAAGGGTGCTTGAGGTGGAACTTGAACATCCGGCAGGTCACTTTATAAAGATACTCTGTCATCACAGTTTTTCTCCCATTCACCCTCAATTGGTGAGTGAACAGGATTGGACCAAATACTCCTCCATCGTAGGAAACGGGCCTTACTACATTATTGAAAAAAAAGAGAGTGAGCTGGTCTTACGCAAGAATGAACTTTACTGGGACGCGGCCAAAGTTGAAATACCGGTCCTTCGGATCGTATTCAACGACGACGCACGGGAGGTAACATCCCTCTTCAACAACGGAACCATCCAATGGGCAGCAGACGGAATGATACTCGATCAAGTAAACGACAAAGAAACCATCGTGCCTAATCCCATGTTCTCAACCAGTTATTTCCATTTCTTCTGCGGAAAAGAGCCTTTTGATAATCCCGACGTCCGCCGGGGACTGGCCCTTCTCCTGGATTGGGAAAAGATACGAAGCGAACGGTTTATGTTTATCCCCGCGACAGCACTAGTTCCTCCTATACCCCGCTATCCGGAAATGGAGGGAATTCAGGAAGAAAACCGAGAAGAAGGTTTTTCGTTGCTGGAGCAGGCAGGGTTCGAGAAAGGAGCCGGACTCCCGGAAATCGTAATTAAAATTCCGGGCGGCGGAGAAAGTGAACGGGTCGCGGAGATTATGAAAACCTCATGGACGGAATATCTTGATGTTTCGGTTACCGTTACAACGTATCAATATCCGGATTATTATGAACAGTTGAAACAGCCGGATTACACCCTGGGGACCATTACCTGGATCGGAGATTTCGCGGACCCCCTCACCTTTCTGCAAATGTGGACTTCCGGGAGCAATTTAAACGACGCTCAGTTCAGTAATGATGAGTTCGACACCATCATCAAAGATTCCATGGCCCAAAGCGGAGAGAAGCGGTATGAAACATTGTCCACTGCTGAAGGAATCATCCTTGACACTGCGGTCGTTCTACCCATCAACCATACTCCCGCATTCAACCTCATAGACCTGCAGACGATTAAGGGCTGGTATCCGAATCCATTAGATATTCATCCGTTTAAATATTTCAAATTCGGAATACCGAAAATTAGTCCAAATATTGTGATGAAATAGAGATAATAAACAGAATAATAGCCTTTGACTAAAATCTGTTTCTTTTGTATACTATAGAACATGAAAGCTACAAAAAAGAAATCGTCTCACACCTTTAAAGTAGATCAGGAAGTGGTCTACCCGCTGCAGGGGGTAGGTCATATTAGTGCTATCGAAGACCGGCCCTTTAAAGGGGAACAAATACCATATTACATTATTTACCTTGAAGTATCCGACATGACAGTTATGGTCCCTGTCGACAAGGCTGAAGAGCTTGGGATCAGGGCAATCGTTTCCGGTAGTGAAGCTAAGAAAGCCCTCGGCATTATTACTGAAGAGTATAAACCCATAACAGGCGACTGGAAAATGCGGTATCAAATGAACCTCGATCTGCTGAAAAAAGGAAGCGTGGCGGACATCGCTATCGTGGTACGGACGCTCTATCACAGAAGTAAAATAAAAGAACTTCCCATTTTAGAAAGAAAATTGTTTGACAATGCCCTAAAATTAATGGTGGACGAAGTTTCCTTTTCTCTTAACAAAACAAAAAACGAAGTGGAAGAGCTTATCTTCAGTAAGTTGGAAACCGAATAACGGCTAATAGCGGAAAAGACCGAAGTGAACGGAGCAATTATTGTAGCCGCCGGAACCGGAAAACGAATGGGTCCCGGCAAAAATAAGATTTTTCGTGTTATCGACACGGGTACCGTCATCTACGCAGCCGTAAAATCGTTTACCGGGACGGGGCTCATCGATACGATAGTAGTTGTTACATCGAAGCCCAATCAAGAAAAAGTCATCACATCGTTGAAAGAACTCTACAGTACGGAATTAGTTTCTTTTGCCGAAGGCGGTGAAAGCCGGCAAAAATCCGTTTTAAACGGATTACGGGTGTTAGAGAAAGAACTATCCAAAGACGAGATGGATATTGTCCTTATCCATGACGCGGCCCGGCCGTGGGTTTCGAAGAAAATCATCGAAGAGGTTGTTCAGAACGCCTCCGTCCATGGGTCCTGCGCTCCTGTTATTCCCTCCTCAGACGCTATAAAAACAATCGATTCACGAGGCACTATTTCAGCACATCTTCCCCGAGAGTCTACCCTAGCCGTGCAAACCCCGCAAGGGTTTCTGTTCGGTCAGATTTATAAAGCGCATGTACACGCCGCGGAAGATGGTTTTCCCTATATTGATGATACCGAGATTTACGGCAAATATGTGGGCCCTGTCTTTACAATTGAAGGGGAACCGGAAAACAGAAAAATCACCTATCCCCACGATCTGGCAGCTTACGGTGTGGAGTAAATAGATGACGGCACAGCCGCGGAAACCTCCTTCCCTCCCTTTTCGTATCGGGTTCGGTTACGACATCCACAAACTTATCGAAGGACGAAAATTAATTCTCGCCGGGGTGGACTTCCCTTCACCCGTAGGCTGCTTGGCCCATTCGGACGGGGACGTATTGATCCACGCGGTCATCGACGCACTCCTCGGTGCCGCGGCCTTAGGAGACATAGGGCAGCACTTTCCTCCTGATGATCCGGTCTGGAAGGATGTTTCGAGCAAAAAATTATTGCGGCAGGTTTGTGATCTTCTGAGCAAACACGGATATCGCGTACACAATGTAGACAGCACTATCATCCTTGAAAAGCCGAAGCTTCTGCCTTTTAAGGAAAAGATGAGAGAAAACCTTTCCGGGACAATGCACGTGCCTCTTCATTCTATTTCCATCAAAGGGAAAACGAAAGAGCAGTGTGATGCTGCCGGCGCGGGTGAAGCGATCGAAGCCTACGCTGTTGTTCTCATAACGGAAGCAGGAGGGCCGCCTCGATGAACCGCGGTCCGGATTGGAAGACCATTTTCTCTATTTTAAAAAAGGCGGTGGGCAAGAACATGCTTCCTTCTGTTTCGGCAATTGCCGAACGAAAACACGATCCTTACCGAATTCTCATCTCCACCATGATCAGCCTACGCACAAAAGACGAGGTGACTCTGAAAGCCGCGGAGCGACTTTTTCAAGCCGCCGGTTCTCTTCAGGAACTGGAACAATTGAAGGAGGAAAGGATAGCCGAGCTCATTTACCCGGCAGGTTTCTATAGAACAAAGGCAAAGAACATAAAAAAAACTGCTTGCATTATCAATGCCGACGGGGGCAAAATTCCGGATACGGAAGAAAGATTGTTGGCCCTGCCCGGTGTGGGACGTAAAACTGCAAATCTTGTGCTTAATCTCGGTTACGGAATCGATGCCGTCTGTGTTGATACCCACGTCCATCGAATATCGAATAGAACCGGATGGGTGGCAACCAAAACCCCGGAAGAAACCGAATACGCCCTCATGAAAGTTTTGCCGAAACGGTACTGGATAGACATTAATGAATTACTCGTCTCGTATGGTAAAAACATCTGTACGCCCCAATCTCCCCATTGTACGCTCTGCAATTTACGTGAAAAATATTGCGAGCAGAGAGGGGTTGTCCGCTTTCGATAAAACAGTTCGAGAGGCCGCCACTACACCTTGTCGGTCAAGGGCCCTCTTCCGCGATAAGTAATGTCTTCGGGTCCAAGGAGAGGTGAAGGTCTTGAGTGCGAATCTCATCATGGTCCTTTACCAGACGAAGATGAACGTATTCACCCGAATAATAGAGCGTTATGACCACAGCGGTATTATCAAGGATGTGCTTTAATTCATTGGGGACCCCCTCTTCATCAAAGATGGGATCTTCCGCCTTGAGGGAAGCGCTGAACCACACTTCCAACCCTAATTCTTCGGCAAACCTCTTCAGCTTCTCTACATCTTCATATTTCACCTTAGAAAAATCGTAGCCGTCTACAACGATAACTTCCGCGGCAAAATTACCGTTTTCGATCATTGCTTTCAGACCGGCAATTATTTGATCGGAAGATATCCCTTCTTGACTAAAGTTCATGATAACTCTGTTTTTGATGATTTCATCATGTACTTCCACCGCGGCTTCCAATTCACGTTTTTTTGCTATTTCTCGGAAAATATCTTCATACCAATTAATAATATGGTCCGTTCGTCCTGAAAAGGAAACATGAATAACGTGTCTATCCTGAAGCAGTTTGTCCGTTGCTATGTGAACAAGACATGCGGTCTTTCCCACGCCCTTACGGGAAGCGATGATGCCAATGTTGCCGTTACCAATTCCGCCGTGGATAGACATTTCCAAGATCCTTAGGGGGCTCCGTTTTATCAATTCCGATTTTACCATGTTCTGTCTTCTCCTTTCCCATCAGATAATTTTTCGATTGCCTCGACTCAATTCCTGTTTTTTTCATCTTTATACTTTTCAATCAATTCTTCGGTAATCGTTTTTGGAACAACACCGTATTTTACAAACTCCATCGAGTACTCCCCTTTTCCCTGCGTTAGAGAACGAAGAACGGTCGAATACCCGAACATTTCACTCAAAGGCGCTTCCGCTTCTACCTTCGTGAAATTTCCATCTTCCACCGAACTGATAATAATCCCGCGTCGTTGATTGATGCTGCCGAAAATATTGCCTTGATATTCGGTAGGCACCTCAACGTTTACCGTCATGATCGGCTCTAAGATTTTCGGTTTGGCCTTATTGTACACACGCCTAAACGCCCCAATCGCCGCCGTCTGGAACGCCATTTCAGAGCTGTCCACCGCGTGATACTGGCCGTCGGTCAAGACCACACGAACGCCGATAACCGGAAATCCGATAAGGCTTCCCTTCTCCATGGCTATTTGAAATCCGTCATCACAGGCGGGAATATAGTCGTTGGGGATACGACCCCCTTTGATCTTATCAACAAACTCGTAATCTTCATCGATCGGTTCTACATAACCGACTACGCGGCCGAATTGTCCGGCACCCCCGGTCTGTTTCTTATGGGTGTAATCAAACTCCGCCTTTTCACCGATCGCCTCTCTATACGCAACCTGCGGGATACCGGTCTCAACGTCAGCGTTATACTCTCTGCGCATCCTTTCAACATAGACATCCAAATGAAGCTCTCCCATTCCTTGAATGATGGTCTGGTTCGATTCCGGATCCACATAGGTGTTGAACGTGGGGTCCTCTTTCGTAAACCGGTTCAAGGCCTTCGCCATGTTATCCTCCGATTTTTTGTCCTTTGGGTTGAGTGAAAGGGTGATGACAGGTTTGGGAACATACATCGATGTCATAGAGTAATTGAGACCCTGCTCCACGAAGGTGTCTCCCGAAGCACAATCAATACCGAAGAGTGCGACAATATCCCCGCTGCCGGCTTCAGTAATATCTTCCATACTGTCCGAATGCATTCTGATAAGCCGTCCGATCTTAAACCGCTTTTTACTCCGGGTGTTGTAAAGGTCGTTTCCCTTCTTTACCTTCCCCTGATAGATTCTAATATAAGTCAACTGACCGTAGGTCGTATCTTCCAGCTTAAAAGCGAGGGCCACTGTCGGTTTTTCTTCATCCGGCATCAAGACGATCTCTTCTTCATTCTTGTTCAAATCGAGGGCCATATTGGTTACCTCCGAAGGGTTGGGTAGAAAATCGATTACTCCGTCAAGAATGTTCTGCACTCCCTTATTCTTATAGGCGGAACCTAAAAAGACCGGGGTCAGGTCCTGGCTGAGTGTACCTTTTCTCACCGCCTCTTTAATCTGCTCTTCGGTTTCGCTGCCGTCGAGAAATGCTTCGGCTAATTCGTCGGAAAACATTGAAGCCGAGTCCAGCAGCTCTTCCCGTTTCTCGGCAGCCAATCCTCGCATATCTTCGGGAACCTCCTCTTCTCGAATAATTTCTCCGTAAGGCCCCTCAAAGTAACACGCCTTCATTGTTATTAAATCCACTATTCCTTCATGCTTCTCTTCCAACCCGATAGGAAGTTGCATGAAAACCGCGTTATGGTTTAATTTCTCCCGCAGCTGTTGTACTACCTTGAAAGGATCAGCACCGGTCCGGTCGCATTTGTTGATAAACGCGAGCCTGGGAACGTTATATCTACGCAGCTGTCTGTCTACGGTTATGCTTTGAGATTGGACCCCTCCAACCGAACAGAGCACAAGAATTGCTCCATCCAGTACCCGAAGCGCACGCTCAACTTCTATGGTAAAATCGACATGTCCCGGTGTATCGATGATATTGACGGCGTAATCTTTCCAGCTTACCCGGGTCGCCGCGGACGCAATGGTAATGCCTCTCTCCTTTTCCAACTCCATAGAATCCATTACCGCTCCGACTCCGTCTTTTCCCCGCACCTCATGCATGGCGTGTATCCTTTT
>CAZJBZ010000241.1:3291-7347 GCA_964543975.1 uncultured Spirochaetales bacterium | reverse complement strand
GACAGCGAACCGCTTATCCATCCGAAAGGAGACGTGATGACAATGATGAAAACATTGACCCACGCCAAAATACGTGCCCGTTCTTCCGGAGGCACGGAGGCTGCCATGAGGGCCTGAAGATAGGGATTGGCCACAGCAAGGCCCACACCCTCGATCATCATCACTCCGATGATAACCAGGAAGCTTCTTTCAGGGGACACGATCAAACCGATGACACTGACACTCAAACAGGAAAAGGCGATGAGCAGCGGCGACTTATACCCTTTTCCCTGCAATCTGGGAAGAAGGAGAAAATAGGCGGCCAAGATAATCGCGCTTCGCACCGCGGGAAACCATCCTAACTCGTGAGAGGTAAAACCGAGTCCTTTCGTCATAAGCACCGGCCAGAAGGCATTGAATACTGTCTTGTAAATAAGGAAGATTATCATTGCCAAAAATGCAATTATTGTTTTTCGATCATTTAATACCTGTTTCAATACCCCTCTGTATCCGCTTAAGATCTTCAAGAGAGATTGATGCTTTGTCTCCTCCATTCGAATGATGCCCCGCCTTGTTTCCACGGCATACACATTTAAAACGATGAACTTAACGGTCATCAAGAAAAACGTGAGGAAAAAAATAGCCCGCATCGTGGGAATTAATTGAAACCGTTCTATAAACAGACCGGTCAAAGGCGAAACAAAGCCGGATACTATGCCGGCAATAAAAATCCATGTCCAGTAGGAGACCAGCTTTTTCTCTTCCACGTCTTCGATAAAAAGGCAGGTCCAAGAGTTCATGGTAATTCGGAGCATCGAATTGATGATTGCAGCGATTAAAAACCAATAGAAGTTTTGAGCAAACATCCAGAGCAACGCGGGAATACTCCAGGAGAGAGTATCGAAGATAAAGGTTGTTTTTTTTCTTCCCATTTTATCGGTTATTGCACCGCTTAAAAATGAAAAGAAACCTTGGAGAACGAGTCCCACCGTAGCGATAAAGCCGATTTGTGTATCCGAACAGCCCAGCGCGATCATATAGACCGACATATAGGGTGTATACAGATTAAACGGGATACCCCAGAGCGGCTCGGTCAAAATACACACCTTTGGTGTTCCTTCCGCCTCGCGTAAATCGGCAACGAGAGATTGTTCCGCCGCATTATCGTTCACTATCTACTCCTGTCATGATCGGAGCATCTTAATGATTTTATTGAACCATTTCAAGGCTTCTTGACAGCGGAATAAGAATGATGCAGATTTAATGTGACGGTCGACCGGAGGCCGTCCCGAGGCCGGCCGGCACATATTTGCAGGCCCCAAACGGCCATAACTATTACAGTACGGGGGAAACAATGAATCACGATTCAGCACAATCTTACGATATTTCGGCACTCATAGAACGAGGAGAAGCTTGTTTAGGGTTTGAATTGGGGTCTACCCGCATCAAAGGCACTTTGATAGGCCCCGATTACCGACCGTTGGCTTCCGGATCGTACGGTTGGGAGAACAAATTCGAAAACGGAGTGTGGACCTACGATCTTCAAGACGTGTGGACCGGTGTCGCCGCCTGTTATTCCGATTTAGCCTCCGATGTTAAAAAGTTATACGGAGTGCAGCTCAATACGTTTGCCGCGGGCGGATTCAGCGCCATGATGCACGGATATATAGCCTTAGACGCCGAAGGCAAGCTGCTGGTCCCTTTTCGCACCTGGAGAAACAACATTACCGAAGAAGCAACGATTGAACTGACCAAGCTGTTCAATTATCCAATTCCTCAACGGTGGAGCATCGCTCATCTCTATCAGTCAATATTAAACGGTGAAGACCATGTCAGACAGGTTGCCTATATCACCACATTAGCCGGTTACGTTCACTGGAAGCTGACCGGAGAAAAGGTCATCGGGATAGGGGACGCCTCCGGAATGTTCCCCATCAACCCGGACAGTCAAGATTTCGATGCAGAGATGATCGAGAAATTCGATATAGAGGCGGCCAAATACAATTTTTCCTGGAAGCTGCGTGACATTCTTCCAAAGATTATTCCGGTTGGGGATGCGGCCGGAACCATAACCGCCGAAGGGGCAAAACTCCTGGACAATACGGGTAAGCTTCCGGCCGGTATACCGCTCTGTCCCCCTGAAGGAGATTCGAGCACCGGTATGGTTGCGACAAACAGCATCCTGCCGAGAACAGGAAACGTTTCCGCCGGAACATCGGTCTTTGCAATGGTGGTCCTCGAGAAAAAACTCTCCAAGGTTCATTCCGAAATCGATATCGTGGTCACACCCGACGGTAAACCGGTGGCCATGGCCCATTCAAACAACTGCACTTCCGACTTCGACGCCTGGATGTCTCTTTTTGCCGAGGCAGCCGGGGCGTTGGGGCAAAAAGTGTCTCAGGGAGATGTTTTCGGGGCCCTTATGCCGACGGCACTGAAAGGCGATGCCGACGCCGGAGGGCTGCTTTCGTACGGGTATGTTTCGGGCGAGCATGTCACCGGTTTCAGTGAAGGGCGCCCCCTTTTCGTACGAAGGCCCGATGATGCTTTTAACCTGGCCAACTTCCTACGCTCTCATCTTTTTTCATCCCTCTGCGCCATGAGGACCGGGCTTAATGTCCTTATGAACGAAGAGAATGTGCGCATCGAGGAGATACGAGGCCACGGCGGTTTTTTCAAGACCCAGGATGTGGGTCAGAAAATCATGGCTGCCGCCACCAAGGCGCCCTGCCGTGTGTTGGACACAGCGGGAGAGGGCGGTGCATGGGGGATGGCCCTCCTGGCAGCATTTATGGCGCGCGAAAATAAAGCTGTCGACCTTCCCGGATATCTTGAAAAGGCATTCGCGGAAAGCATGGGTAATGCCGTGGATCCGGACCCGAAAGATGTAGAAGGTTTTGAAGATTATTTTAAACGGTATACGAAAGGGCTTGCCATCGAAAGGGCGGCCGTTGATAATTTAAAGTAAGAGACTTCCGTTCGCGCTGGACTTCCGTTCGCGCGGGGCTCAAACAGCATTGTTCAATAAAACGGCCCTTCCCGGTTCTTATTTACCTGGAAGGGCCGTTTTATCATACCTTTATTATACCATGCGCAAGACGGCCTTGATCGATTCTGGGCTTTCGGCCGCCTTAAACGCCTCTTCGAATTGGGTGATGGGAAATTCGTGAGTGACTATTTCATCGGCTGAAATAAGCTTTCGTTCGAAAAGATCTATTGCGATCGGATAGGTGTAGGGACCCAGATGGGCACCACGGATATCCAGCTCTTTTCGGTCGCCGATGACCGACCAGTCCAATGTTGCTTCACCGGCAAAAACACTAAACTCCACAAATCGACCCAGCTTGCGAATCATCTGCATTCCCTGCTTGACTGCCGCGGGATTTCCAGTCGCCTCGATGTAAACATCACAGCCGTATCCGTCGGTAATATCCCGGACAGCCTTCTGAACATCTTCTTTTCCCGGGTTCAAGCCGATATCGGCACCCAGTTTTTTCGCAACTTCCAACCGGTGGTCGTCCATGTCCAGAACGATCAGTTTGCGGGGTGTTTTCAGTTTACACACTTCGACCATGCCCAATCCCAACGGCCCTGCTCCGGCTAAGACCACCACATCATCCAGCTCAATACTGCCTCGTTGTACGGTATGGATGCTGCACGCCATCGGTTCGAGCAGCACTGCTTCTTTAAACGTCAAAGATTTCGGTATCTTGTGTACGATAGAGGTGGATTGAATTTTCATATATTCGGACATTCCGCCGTCGGCAACATCCTTCTGGAACCCATAAATGTTATGGACTTCACACATCCAATACTGACCGCTCTTACAGAACCGACACACGCCGCAGGGAACGATCTGTTCGGGAAGGACCAAATCGCCTATAGAAATACCGAGATGCTTTTCCGCGCCCTCTCCCAGCTCAACAACGGTGCCGAAAAACTCATGACCGGGAACAACAGGGGGTTTTAAATAGGGATCATCCCCTTCCCAAAACATTGCAGCCCCGTGCTCCGCTTTCACATCACCGGCGCAGATGCCGCAGGCGTGAACTTTTATTATCGCCTCATTAGGACCCG
>CAZJBZ010000241.1:0-3281 GCA_964543975.1 uncultured Spirochaetales bacterium | reverse complement strand
TTACAACGGCAGTCATTTTTTCTGGTAAATTGATCATGCAGTTCGTTCTCCTTTTTCATAGGTTTCTTCAGGAGTTAATTGTATCCATAAATGAGGTTTTTACAAGGGAGCAATCGCAAACCGCCTGCCGAGCAGGTGGTTTGCGGGCACCACCACAAGTGGCGGCGTTTGCTTTCGTCAGACTATTTCCACGTGACGCACCAGTTCGAGCATGTCGACATTGTAACAGCGCATTAATGCCGGTTCGCCGTCGTGATACTCTTCGATGATCAGATAGAATGCACAGGGAGGTATTTGAACCAACTTTCCTGCCTGTTTTTTCCGGTAGAGCCGTTTACTGCTCATAACCTTCTTCAACGGATAGGTCTTGTCCTTCTCCGGCTCATAGAGATCATGACCGGGTCCTCTTTCCTTTATATCAATGATTTCCCATTGTACCTCGGCAGGAGTGCCGTCACTTCTTACTACCTCGTAGTTTTGTTCGATAACTTTGAGCATCATGCCGGGACGTATTTCGATATCTTTCCAGTACAGTTTCATGCGGGTATTGTATACCGAACGACCACGGCGATACAGTACTCGAGAATTGCACTGTGCCGCCGTCTAATCGTTACTCTGCAGATTCTATTGTCGAATCTTTTAATTCTTGGATTAAGCTTTTCAATTGATCGAGATGTTCTCCCGCCTGCCGGAAGTTGGATTCTGAAAGCGCATCCGTGTACGATTCAAAAGCCTCTACCGCGTCGTCGATAGTCGACTGTACTCGGCCCGGTAACGGTTGTCCGGTAGGAGCGTCAGCCGGGGCTTCTGCCGCAGAGGGGAACTTTCTTTCTCCGACAGGGCCGACTAATTTCCGCAGCGATAGTTCAAAACTTTCGGCCCAGACAACTTCATCCTGGTCCGCCAAGGCAACCCGTTTTATTTCCGGCAGATTGGCACCTTCCGCCTGAAGAAAAATCGATTCCACAAACATGATGTAGAGTGTATTCTCCTCGAAGAGCGGAACAGCCAAGAGGTTGCCGCGAATAACATCCGAACCTCTCTGACTCCAGAGACTCAAGTTCCGCGACATATCGGCATCCTGATCTATGCGGGCCTCGATCTGCCGGGGACCCAGCACCTCTACACCTTTCGGAAATTGAAACGACATTATTTTTCCGTAATTCGGCGTATCGCATCGTCCCGCTATCCATGCATTGATGACATTTTTATTTTTCGGGGTATAGGGAAGCATGATCACATATTCCATTGTTTCCTCTTCCGGAAAATGGACCATAACGTAATACGGCTGCACAGGGTAAAAACTGTCCCTGTACCGTTCGGTTGCAAACTCCCAAACATCTTCTCGTTGATAAAAAGCGACGACATCGGTCATGTGGTAGGTCCGATACATCTCCGCCTGAATGGTGAAAAACTCGGAAGGATAACGAATATGGGCCTTCAGATATTCGGGCATCTTTTCAAACGGTTTGAAAAGGTCGGGAAACATGTTTTTATAGGTTTCAACGATAACATCATTCGGTTCCGTTATGTAAAACGTGGTCGTCCCGTCGTAGGCGTCAACGATTACCTTGACGGAATTACGAATATAGTTGATTCCTCCATACCGCTGCAATGAACCGGCATACGCCTCGGAATAGGGGTAGTTATTCGAAACGGTATAGGCATCAATGATGTACTTTATGTGGCCCTCATCGGTGAGAACCGCGTACGGGTCCCCGGTTAGTCGGAGGAAAGGTGCTATCTTCTTTACTCTTCGGAGGATGGCCCGGTTATACAACACCTTCGATTCTTTCGTAAAATAACCGGAAAAAAGCTGCCTGTGACCATCGAATTTCCAAGCAAAGACAAACCGTTTCAAGACTGATCCTAAGCTTACCCCGCCTTCACCTTTGTATGTGGTAAACTTATTTTCATCCCCGCTTGGATAATCGAACTCTTCCTGGGTCGTATTGGTATAAACATGGTCGATCGTTCTCTCACCGTAATAGATCTGCGGACGATTGATGCTGAGATCTTCTATCTGCTCCCGAGCCGGAATGTCTTTGATCAACAGTTTCGGCCTTCCTTGCGGCAAGAACTCATGGGTGGGAAGCATGACCAATCCGTAACCGTGGGTGTATTTGAGATGCCGGCTGACCCACGTTTGCGATTCCGAAGCGAGTTCCGATTTATCCAATTCACGGACCGAAAGCATCATTTGGCGATAATCACCGTTTAACGTGTAACGATCGATATCGACATCGTTAAATTGATAGTAAAGCCTGATCTCCTGCTGCTGCTGAAGATTGCTCATCAATGCACGCCAATCCCACAATCGAATGTTTTGAATGGTACTCTGATTCTGATCAATAATCGAACGGTTAATGTCCCGACCGACATCAAAGGTCCTCGACGTAATTCTCTTCTCATCGATGCCGTACGCACTGCGCGTAAAATTAATATTATGGGGAATATACTCCTCTTCTCTGGTTATTTCGTTCGGGTCGACAATAACACTTTGGACGATACCGGGAATGATGCCGTTGGCGAAAAGAAGAATACCGAGGACAATTGCGGGGAAAGCGATGGTAGCTCGTGTCGGTTGTAACCCCCCTTCTTCCTGCCTTCGCAGCCCAAACACTTTTGTCAATATTTTTTTCGTAAAACCGCCTGTGACCAAGAGAATGCCGGTAAAGACCAAAACGAAAACGGATATATAGCGGGCAGGGACTCTGATGTGAATATCCGTCCAACCGGCACCTGTCACAACACCTTCAGTTGAATAGAGAAGTCTGAAAACGCCTAAATAGACATTTAATCCTATCAGGATAAGGAGTAATCCGCCTAATACAAGGATACGAGAAAGAATACGTTGCAGCTGCTCATTGAGCTGAGGGGTCCGGTCTACCGAACTCTTTATTTTTTGGATTAGTCCATTTACAAAAAAACTTAAAAAAGCCAAACTCATG
The DNA here is from genome assembly GCA_964543975.1 of uncultured Spirochaetales bacterium. Lineage (GTDB taxonomy): Bacteria > Spirochaetota > Spirochaetia > SPDA01 > CAZJBZ01 > CAZJBZ01. The sequence continues at coordinate 330 of CAZJBZ010000241.1, read as the reverse complement.
AGAAAGAGAAAGAGAAACCAGCCAACAATTTTTGAAAGGAACGAGAGAGAAAACAGGTAAAACGAAATCGATCTGCTGAAAATAGGATCGGTCGCCGAAGAAGATGCCTGATGTGCAAAAAGAAGATAGCTGTCCCACAAACCGGAAGCCCAAACGGCACTAATAATCGATAAAACAATAATTCCGGGCAGCACGGCAAACACAGGCAAGGTATACCCGTGTTCCATTTTTGTTCCGCTTGCCTGGACCGAATAGAACAAGAACGCAATAATTCCTCCAATTAAAAAAAGAAGAATTTTGGTTTGTAATACTAATAAAAACCTGCTTTCG
>CAZJBZ010000240.1:0-7409 GCA_964543975.1 uncultured Spirochaetales bacterium | reverse complement strand
ACGTGGTCAAGGTCAACGACACAAGGATGATGATCGGCTGGGGAATGGTCCGGAAAGTCCTCGTCTATGAGAGGTAAGAGTTCCGGTTGCTCAGCCCTTTCTCTCTTTTCAATCGGAAAATAATCGGCTTCTTGAGAAGGCGTTCTACCGGTTATTTGCGACATCTCTTGACCTCTCCGGACCGGTCTCCTATCATCAGATAAAAGGAGCGAGCCATGGCGACATACAAAATAGAACCGAAAATCTACTATTATACGTTTGATGTTCACAGCCCTGCGGCGCGTGTGAAAAGCGGGGACACCGTCGTTGCGAAAACGAGAGACGCGTTCGGGTTCGACGAGAGCCGGAACCCGTTACCTGAAGAAATGAAACACAATCGGCCGGGGACGGTCCTTCAGGAGTCCAATCCGGTCGTGGGGCCGATTTATGTGGAGGAGGCGGAGCCGGGCGACACGTTGTCAATCAGTATCGATTCGATAGAACTGAACCGCAATTTCGCCCTGAGCAGGCAGTCTACAAACTTCGGTTCTCTTACCGGAGAGGCGCCGGGAAAACGACTCCTTTACAACGATCCGATCGACACCGTCTGGTACGAGTGGAAATTGGACCTGGATACGATGACCGGATCACTCGATATGCCGAACAGCCGATTGAAACTGGTAGAGGCCCCCCTGCACCCCTTTTTAGGGAGCATCGGCGTTGCCCCGGGTTTCGGCAGAGTGGAGAACACCCTTACTCCGGGTGAGTTCGGCGGCAATATGGATTGTGTGGAAACCGCCGTCGGTACGGTCCTCTACCTTCCTGTCTGGGTCGAGGGAGCGTACCTTTCTTTCGGAGACGTCCACGCCATGCAGGGCGACGGTGAGGTAAACGGCACCGCATTGGAAGTAACCGCCGAAGTAACGCTGACATTAGAATTGATGAAAGGGTGGAGTACCGCCTGGCCCCGCATGGAAAATGAGACCCACATCATGGTTGCCGGAAGCGGTCGTCCCCTGATGGATTGCGTTCGTATCTCCCAGATCGAGCTGCTCACCTGGCTGATAGAGGAGTACGAGTTTCAGCGGGAAGATGCGTGGCAGCTCATGGCCCAGGTCGGTACGATGCGTATCGGAAACATTGTCGATCCGAACTATACGGTTGTCGCCAAGTTCCCCAAATCGTGTCTACCGGATTGATGGGCCACGGATTCGCATCGGAACCATAGGTCCGCATTTCCTAAGAGAGTTCCGGCACCGAACCTTCATTTGCCGCGAGCATGTCGTCCAAGAGTTCGGCAGGACTGCAGTTACAGTCTCTGAAGCAGGGGTCCAACGCGATCGCTTCGATCGCGGCCCTCCGGGAACGGTCGACAGTCGCCTCTACCGATAGCCGGTGGATCGCCAAATGAAGCTGCAGCCACTGTGCAAAAAACTTGGGCAGCGGCTTTTCTTCCTTTATCAACGCAATCCCCTCATTGTCCACCCAGGCCGGCAATTCGACGATAGCCCCTTCCGGAAGTTCCGGTATGTGGCCGTTGTTGGGCATGTTACCGGAGAGATAAAAATAACGCTCTTGTTGTCCGCTCAAGGCGCTCATGATCGCGTAAATCTGCTCATGCTCCTTTTCAGCCAGGAAATCTCGGGCCCCGTCGTCGGTAAGCCACTTTGTTACAGGATCAGGCTGAACTTTTCTTTGTGCCTGCATGACGGTGGCCAGCTCGGGCCAGGTATTACACCATTTGTACCGCATCAGTCGGATATTGGCGTATGGGGTGTAATCGAAATTGTGCCAGATTCCGTGGCCGATACAATAGCCCACATCTTTGAAAATTCGCCACTGGGTAAAATCGTCCTCCTGCCACCGCTTTTCCTGCTTCGAGGTCAGTTTATGGAGTTCGGCCAGAAGATCTCGTCCGGTTGGGGTATGAACTGCACGCTGGACAATATGGAAGTGGTTGATCCCGGATACTGCAAAATCGATCTCATCCGGATTTACCTCGACAATCTCTCCCAACTTCTTCTTCATGTGCATGGTCCCGTGGCAGTGCCCGGCCACCCGCGTGTACCCCGCCTCATAGATGAGGCCGTGGACCAGTCGGGACATCGGATTGTTGATCACATGGAGCCACGCTCCCGGTGCCGATTTTTTCATCTCCTCTGCGATCTCCATGAGGGGAGGAAGATGGCGGAGGGTGGCCATCAATGCTCCCGGACTCGCTGTTTCCCCTTCCACGAAGAGCATCCCGTGGTTTTTCATGACGTTGAAGGTGCGAAGGAGTGCGTTCGGGAAGTCTATTGCGAACGCGGCCAGGACATGATCGGCCCCTCGAACCGCAGTTTCGCGGTCGGTGAATATGTTGCATTCCATTTGCCTACCGGTTATTTCGTTTAATTTTCCGATAAGCTGCCTCGTCAATTTTAGAGGACCTTCTCTGATGTCGAAAAGGTTGAGGGTGTGGTTTTCGTTGTCCGGTGCCTGATAGAGGGCACGGACAAGGGCGTGGGTAAAGTGGCTTCCGGCGCCGATTACGGTCATCTTCATTTGGAATACTCCTTAATGAGTCAACTTACTACATTTTGATTGTATCGAAAATTAGCAATTCGAAAATAGTTAGCCGTTGAACCGCAGTCCTGTATATCGTACAGTGGATAAGAGAGTATCATGCCGGCTACAGCCACAAGGGTCGTAATCGGCACAATCGACATGAACGACACCACCGTTGATGAGTGCCTCAAGGAGGTGAAAATATGAGGATAGCGATAGGCGGAATAGCGCACGAAACGAACACATTTTCTACGGTATCGACCGGTTATGATGATTTTTATCGTGTTGAAGGTGACGCTCTGATATCCGATCCACGATGGCGAGAGTTGGAAAAGGATGGCGCGGAAATTGTTCCTCTTTTCTTGGCCCACGCGACCCCTTCAGGAAAGGTAACAAAAGACGCTTTTTCGCGACTGCTTGAAGAATTACTCTCCGGTCTCCGTACGGCGAAACCGTTGGACGGTGTTCTTCTGACGCTTCACGGCGCAATGGAGGTGGAAGAGATCGGTGACGGAGAGACGGCCATCCTGCGTGCCGTACGAGCAGAGTTCGGCGCCGATCTTTTTATCACTGTGACCTTAGACCTCCATGCCAACCTTGCACCCGAAGTCGTTTCTTCCACCGAGCTCATTACAGCCTACAGGACCGCTCCTCATCGGGACGCGGAAGAAACCCATCTTCGTGGAATGACCTGCATGGTCGATTGCCTCCGTAAAGGGCTCCGGCCCCTGAGCCGAATGGTCAAGCTGCCTCTGCTGCTCTCGGGCGAGGCCGCCGTCACTGAAGTGGAGCCGACAAAATCACTCTATGAACGGCTCCCGATAATCGACCGCAGACCCGGCATTCTGGTTTCATCGATAGTGATCGGATGCGCCTGGACCGATTCCCCGTTTACCGCCGTTTCAACCGTTGTCTGCGGCAGTGAAGAAAACGCAGTCACCGTTACAGCCGAAGAGTTGGCTTCAGAACTATGGAAGAAGCGTCATGATTTTCGTGTTGATTCGATAACGGCCGATATTCCGGGGTCCGTGGCCCGGGCCCTCGGTTCGGTGAGTAAACCGGTTTTTATCTCCGACTCGGGTGATAACACCACCGCCTGCGCCGCGGGTGATTGTCCGCTTCTTCTGAAATATTTGGTTGAACAGGAAGTATCCGGAGCACTCGTTGCGGGCATTACCGATCCTGAGGCTGTTCATACCTGTCTTGGGGCGGGAGAGGGGACCGAACTCCGGGTGACAATCGGCGGTAAGCTGGACACGGTCAATGCAGCCCCCTACAGCTGCAGAGGGGTGGTGCGTTCTATAATCAGGCCGCAAAAGTCGGGGGAGGATTTAGGGAACAGAGTGCTTCTCCGCGTCGGTCCGGTCGAGGTGGTATTGCAGGAAGATCGCGTGCCGTTTACAGAACTTTCTCACTTTTACAGAATGCAGCTCGATCCTGCCGACTACACAATTGTCGTTGTGAAAGAAGGCTATCTGTTTCCGGAATTACGTGACTACGCGCCGTCCCATATTATGGCTCTAAGCCCGGGATTTGCCGACCAATGCCTCGAACGGCTCCCCTATAAACACCTGCTGCGCCCAATCTACCCCTTATAATGGGGTCGGAGGTTTACTTTTTTACTTTTTAAAATTGCAGCTTATTGCGAAGCGTTATCAGATTGTTATGAATGGAGAGGACAGCATCTTTGTCCTTCTACGATCTACCAGCTGTCCGAGTATATATCAATACCGTAATCGTTATAGTACATATCGACTATTTCCTGATCATCATCGTTCCCGTCACTGTTGTCGTCCGGATAGCCGTCGTAGAGATCGATCCAGGTTCCGGAAACATCGACAACACTACCGCTTTGCATGGAGAGGGACGGGTTCCAGTATGTACCAAACCAATCGGCCAGAAAGAGCAGGTTATCAACAGTTGCCGAACCCAACGACAAGCTGCAGACACCACCCCTGAACGCGCTTGACCAGTTGGATTTATTGAAAGTATCGAATAGTGTCCCGTCTATTTCATCAAGATAGAGATCGATCACACCGATAGACCCGAGTACATAATCGAGCTGGGTCGATGTCCCGAACGTGCAGACTCGTAGTGAAAGTGCAACGGTATTCCCGTGACCGGCCAACATACTGATATCACTACCGTCGGAGAGTCCTGATAAATCCGATCCGTCTAGATAAACATACCCTACCCGCTCCAACACATATTCGGCATTCGCGCCTGATGTCATTGTTCCAATTTTTGTCGCGTCAATTTCACACCAGTCGCAGTAGAATTCATCGAGGTTTGGATCTGTATCGTAATTATAAAACTCTTCGATAGGACTGAAATCGTTTATTCCCGTGTTACCACTCACCATGAGATCTGTAAGATTGGGGAAATTCACCACAAGGTTTGCGAAGCTTGCATCGTCAATCGTCGTCCCGTTGAGCTGTCCTGATAAATCTCCGGGGGACTGTCCCGACATGTTATATCGATAGTTTAATGGACTGTAAGAACTTGACGTAGACTCATACGTTATCTGCTCCAAATAGAGACGTTCAAGTGAGGTGAGGGGAGTTGTGTATGCAGCGATCGAGGTGATGGGGGTATCGGACAAATCAAGATAGATCAGCGAGGTAAAGCCTTCGAACATGGCTAAGCTGGATAGTTGCGAGTCGGCAAGAATGGCCCGTTGAAGAGTGGCGGATAAGTCGGAAAGTTCGCTGACGTCCGAGAGGCTTGTGCTTCCGGCAAAATCGACCCAATAAAGGCTGGTGGCTGATAAATCCGGCAGTGACGTGAGATCGGTCCCCTGCAATACAAGTGTGGTTAAATTTGTCAAGCCTGTCATTGGGGTTATGTCGCTCACTTGAGCGTCGTAACTGTAGAATTGTGCTAAATCCACGCAATGTTCGAGCCCCGCTAAATCGGTAACGGTAACGCTCCACCCCATATTTAAATAGGTTAATCCTACCAGGTCACTCGCATAGATTGGTCCGGTTGGTTTGGCGATTTCCGAACGGACCTCCGCTTCGACGTCGGAATCGGCGAAGGTAATACTCTCCTCCGGTGTTGTTACCGACGGTCCCGGATTGGAAAGGTCCACCCACGAAGAGTTGCCGAAACTGTTCACCGAACGGATGCGGTAGTAGTATGTTGAATTGGCGGATACCGTTGTGTCGTTGTAGGTTGTCGCGTTTGCACTCGGGGTAAAGGTGGTCAGATTGATCGAATCGAAGGTGGCAATCGTGTCCCTCTCTATCTCGAACCCGGTTTCGGTAATAACATCGGTAGCGGTCCAGCTGAAATCCACCTGGTCTGATGTGACTGTATCGGCAGAGAAATCGGCAGGTGCGGAAGGCGCACTACTGATCTGGCTCTCTGTTAAGGTAAGAGTGGTAGATGTCGTCAGGTTGTGGTAGATGTGGACCGATTCAAGCACGGTGGCCGCAAGCAAACCGCCGGCATACAGTTTAAAGGAGAGAAGTTGACTGCCGGTGGAAACATTTGTGGCCGAGAAGAGTGCGTTTGTATCCCCATCATAAATGTCTGTTTCAACTCCGCTTTCCAATTTCGCTAAGACCTGATCTATTCCGGCGGATGCCGGCCATTCAAGTGTTACGGACACGTCCCCTTGCCCGCTTTGAAAGGTAACGTCCACGGTAACGGTTGCTCCTAAACTGTTCAAACTGACAATGGTGTTCCCCTCTACAATTGTATTTCCGCCGCCGTCCACTCCTGTCATGGTTATCGTCCACTCTCCGATAACTAAATCATCAACAGTTGTGGAACTGCTTGAATCGGCAAGAGTGATCGGACCAAATGTCGAACTGTCGGGCCCGGTCCCGCTTACTTCGTAATGATCGATCAAAGCCAGTGCTGCGGAAAAATCTGGAAAGACCGTCTTTTCTGCGAATGGTGCCCCCACACCGATTGTCAGTGCAGCGGTTTCTCCCTTTTCAGACATTGGAAAAGGGCACCCTACGGTAATTAAGAAGGCTGCCGAAATGAGAAGCAGTGCGGCTGCTTCTATTATCCGTCGATATGCTTTTTCCATTGCTTTAATTCCCTACCATAAAGTTCATTGATCCTGAGTAGTCCAAACCGTTTTTCCCGATGATTACCGTCACCGTGTGGACACCCAATGCGTAATCGCCTGCATCGAGGGTAAATGACGAATACGCCGCGGTGGTCCCGCCGGTTATATGGTTTGTGTCCACGTACCAGTCCCACCGCGCTTCACCACCGCCTTGGATTGCTGCAGAAACATCGAACGTCTCCCCCGGTTTGGTAAGGACCCCGTCGAAACCGGTATCATCGACGGTTACGCTATATTCGGTCGGTTCAAGTGGATTGATCGAGATGACGATTGATCCGGTGGGTATAGTCACCGTGACGGCGCAGGTGGCGGTGAAACTGCCGTCGGTGGTGGTAACGGTTATATCGACCGGACCGCCCGCGGCCACCGCGGTCATCTCGGCCGTGTCACTATCCAGCGCGGTCACCGTTGCGATGGTCGTGTCCGAACTGCTCCAGCTGATCGTTTTGTCGGTTGCGTCAGTTGGGACAATGGTAGCATTGAGCTGTCCCGTTGATCCTTCCACAAGCGAAAGGGTGCTTTGATCGAGCGTTACGCCGGTAACCGGGACAACGTCTTCCGTCACCGTGACGGCGCAGGTGGCGGTGAAACTGCCGTCGGTGGTGGTGACGGTTATATCGACCGGACCGCCCGCAGCCACCGCGGTCACCTCGGCCGTGTCACTATCCAGCGCGGTCACAGTTGCGATGGTCGTGTCCGCACTGCTCCAGCTGATTGTCTTGTCGGTTGCGTCAGTTGGGACAATAATGGCATTCAGTTGTCCCGTTGATCCTTCCACAAGCGAAAGGGTGCTTTGATC
>CAZJBZ010000239.1:0-7421 GCA_964543975.1 uncultured Spirochaetales bacterium | reverse complement strand
ACACCTTTTGAAAACATAGCTGCGCTCTGCGAAGGCTTCAAAAGAATTGGGTCGTCATGAGCACATCGGCAGTGGATTCCACTAAAGACTGTTAATCAACCGTATTGAGCGCGCGATGTTCTGCCATTTCCTTCATGAGTTTTTGCATGTTTATATATGTTTTTTTATACTGGTCAACAAAAAAACGATACTTCATATGGTTTTTCATATCGGGCTCTACGGTTTTCCGTATCCGCACCATGGCTTCGACTGCTTGCTCAAAAGATGAATAATACCCGCACCCATAGGCAGCTATCACTGCATCACCTAAAAGGGGTGCCGGAATCTCATCACTGATATGGATCGGCATACCGATCACATCACTTTGGATACTCATCCAAAGATCGCTCTTTGTTGCCCCTCCCCCCGAGGTTATTCTACACGGTTGATACCCGCATTGACGAAAAGATGCCAAACTATATTCGATTCCATAGCAGATACCTTCCAAAATAGCACGATAGATATGGATCGGTGTATGGTTTAGAGATAATCCTCTAATAATCCCCCTGGAATCGAAATCCATATGAGGTGTCCGGTTCCCTTGCCAATGGTCTACCACAATTAGACCTTCCGATCCAAGCGGTATGGATGCTGCAGATGTATTAAGTGAAGTGAAATCCATATCGTCTTTCGTAAAATTGTCCTTGAACCAGCGGACTGTTGAACCGGTAGATGTTTGTCCACCTTCGATAACGTGAAGACCTGGAATAACCGCATCGGGAAAGGTCCCATAAACACCTACGGCATGAAGAGGTTTCTCAGTATGGCCGAGGATTAAATGAGATGACCCGGTAATTAACGCCACCTCTCCGGGATTAGTAACCCCCAATCCCAACATACCGATGTAGGCATCGGAGCCACCCTGCAACACTTTAGTTTTTTTTGACAAACCGGTCGCATCGGAAAACTGCTTAGTTATAGTTCCAACAAACTCACCAAGATCGAGTACCCGCGGGGGGACTTTTTCGATTAATTCGGAAGCCCCGATAGCATTGTAAAGATCAACCGGCCAGCCACCTTTTCTCCCGTTATATAACCACCGTGAAGTTACACTATTCATGCTGGAAACCATATTGCCGGTAAGAATAAAATTTACCCAGTCCTGAAAATCACAAACAGAAAAGGCTTTTTCAAATTCCCTCGGTCGATTGTGTTTAAACCACAAAGCTTTCGGTAACATCCAATCAGCTGGAATATTCTTATAACCATAATACTCATTTCTGTCCGACTGAACACGGGTAATAATATCGGCTTCCCTTGTTGCCCTTACATCCATCCAGAGAATAGCACGGTGCAATTCCTTTCCCTGCTTGTCCAGCAACATAAGCGTACTTAGGGTGGAATCCACGGTGATTGCTTCGATCGAATTTGCTCGAGCTCCTGCCTTCTCAACAATAGCACAAACGACAGAGATCAAGGCATCATACCATTCTCGCTGGTCCTGCTCTGCCCAACCGTTTTGCGAGAAATAGGTGGGGTATGTTTTTTGTGCGGAAAAGATGGGCGTGCCGGAGAGATCAAACACCGTTGCCCTTACGGATTCTGTACCGAAATCGAGTGATAGAAATAACGGAACTATGTCCGACACGAGCGCTCCTCCACAGAGTTATTTATTCTCCTCCGGGATTGTTCGGTTCCCAGATTGATACAGTGATCGGCATGGCTACAGTATGAAACGGATGAAAGGATTCCTCACCGTTACTTTTCGTCCCACACAGATTGATTTGTCCTTTTCCAGTTACCGCCTCTTTCGTACCATCAACGTTCGGATCGGTATATCGACAAAACCAATTCTCCATTCGTTTGCGTAATTCGACAATTATCGGTTTACGGTCTTTATAATTTATTAGATTATAAGCTTCGTTAGGATCGTTTTTAATGTCATAGAGTTCATGCGGACCAAATGGGTAGCGATGGACGTACTTCCACTCCTCCGTTCGGATCATTCGTACCGGTCCATATTCATCAAAGATAAAGACCTCATCATGACCTGCGTTTTGTCGCCCATGCAGTTGATCGTTAAAACTCTTTCCCGGCAGCCGATCTGCTTCAGGGTTTTCGAATCCAAGATAATCCAATAAAGTCGGCATAATATCATATGCACTCAACATATCATGGTTGACCTCATTTTGTGGGATAGATCCAACATGACTCATAATACAAGGGACTTTAATAGAAGTGTCATACATATTCAGCGGTAAAGTACCGTTTCCTTTACCCCAAATACCATGATGCCCGCAGTTAAACCCGTTGTCGCTTAAAAAGATAAAAAGAGTATTTTCTGTTAATCCGTAATCTTCAATCTTTTTGATTATCTTACCAACATTAGTATCCATTGCCGTAACTGCGGCGTAGTATCCTTTCAAGTTTTCCCGAATATCCATGTCCTCCCAGGTATCCGGAGCCCCTAAGTAACCAAGTCTAGGCGGGCTCCATGGATGTTTCGGCTCTTGAGGGCAAGCAGCAAAAGTACAGTCATCATAAGAATCTACTATTTCCTGGGGATGATTATCTATCCAAGGACTATGAGGTGCCGTGTAATGTACACCAATGTAGAAAGGTTCATCATCATCCGCATGATTATCTATAAATTGAAGAGCGTCTTCCGTCATGACATCAGTTGTATAACGCTTTTCGATATAGGGTTTACCGTCACGTATCATCGGAGCATCATAAAAGGGGCTTCCGCCGGTTTGATGAACAAACCAATGAGAGAACCCTTTTTGGGGTCGGAGACTATCACCTAGATGCCACTTTCCGCTGAGCCCGCAGGTATATCCGTTTTTAGCCAGGATTTCAGTATAGGCAAGCTGACCCTTAAGATATTCGATCGGCTGCTTACCCATATTTCCTTTACGGATCCAATCGTGAACGCCGTGTTGGGAAGGTATTCTTCCAGTTAAAATCGATGCCCGAGCGGGTGAACAGACAGGTGAAGCACAGAAGAAATTACTGAACCGCATTCCCCTCGCGGCCAAGCTGTCCAGGTTTGGGGTCCTTATTTCCGGGTTATCATAACAACCGAGTGCCCAATAACCCTGATCGTCCGTTAAAATAAAAACAATGTTTGGTTTTGATGCGTTTTTTGCCATAGCTTCCTCCACGAAACTTTTTTACTTTTGCCACACTCTTGTGACTTAATACACATATTTACTGCTTTACAGCACCTGCGGTCAGCCCCGCAATAAAATGACGCTGCAAAAAAAGAAAGATAATAATTATAGGAAGAGTTACAATAACGGCACTAGCCATCATCTCGCCCCATAATACTTTACGTTCAGCGATGAATGTCAACGCCACACCCGGTGCAAGAATTCTCATTTTATCTTCCGTTGTTAACGTTAATCCGAAAAGAAAATCGTTCCAAGAGAAAATGAAAATATAGATTGCTGCGGCTGCTATACCGGGACGGCTTAGTGGAAAAATAATGCTGCGTAAAATCCGTAATTTTCCGCAGCCGTCTATTATAGCGGATTCTTCCAACTCCCGAGGCAAAGTATCGAAATAACTTTTTGTGATCCAAATGGTAAGCGGCAGTGCAAATGTTGTATGAGCAAAAATCAATCCTTGGTAGGTGTTTAATAGACCAACCTTTTGGAACATGAGATAGAGTGATACCAACAACATAGCCCATGGAAACATCTGAGCGGACAAAGCAATAAGCATAAAGAGATTTCTCCCCTTATATTTAAACCTTGAAAAAGAGTAGGCTGCCAAAGTTCCCGCGAACAATGAGACCACAACTGTCCCAAGGGATACGATAACACTATTGAGATAGTAACGTAGAAACTCCGGCATATTAAAAATGGCAATATAGCCATGGATATCACTTATTTCAAGAAACGGGGGCGGGGGGAGAACAAACATATGCTCCCGCATAGTAAATGAAATTCTTATCATCCAAAAAATTGGGAAAAACATGATAAGCGTCAGGAAGAGAGCGACGATAAACAACAACCAAAGATTGATTTTATTTTTATAGTAAAACTCTTTTACGCTTTCCTTGAAAGAATTAGGTGTTGTGTTCGTTTTTGTAATCCCGTTTGTTCTCATAACTATAAAGCCTCACCGCCATGATTCTGTTTTTGAAATAATCTTGATGTAAAAAGTTGCCAAAACAAAGAGGAATATCAACCAAGTGACCCCGATTGTTGCCGCGGTACTGGTTTGCAGACTTGTAAAAGCCTGCTTATACACATGTAAGGCGAGAGTTGTCGTTGCGTAAAGCGGTCCACCCTGTGTTTGCACAAACATTAATGTAATGTCCTGAAACATTCTCACAACAGTCAATAGAAAAGAAAGGAGCAGGATGTTTTGTATAAAAGGAAGAACAATATAAAAGAACCGTTGAATACCGTTAGCCCCATCAATAGTTGCCGAATCGAGAATATCCTCCGGGATTGTTTGCATAGCCGCTAAAGACATGACCATAAAAAAAGGGACCCCTCTCCATCCGTAGGTTATGATCATCGCTAATTTAGCATACCATTGATGGCCAAGCCATCGAATTATTTCACCTTCTCCAAGCAGACCGAATCTTCTCAACAAAAAATTAATTATCCCAAAATCACCGTTGTACATGATCATCCACAACAAGGCCACAATGACCATTGGAATAATCCAGATTATGAATATCATACCGCGGAAAAAAATCCTCATAAAAATTTTCTTGTTTAGAAGAAGTGCCAAAGCAAGACCGATAAGAAGCTGGATCAAAGCAGCCGAGAAGATAATAAAAATGGAGTTGAAAAGAACTTCCCAATAGACTAAATCGGAAAAAATGAGTTTATAGTTATTAAGCCCGACCCAGGTATAAGTCGGATTAAATGGAGTATAACTAGTAAAGCTCAATACTATGCCGTTTAATAACGGATAAATGAGAACGACCCCGGCAATCACTGCCGCGGGGATTAGGAGAAGATAGGGGAATGCCCTATCATATAGTTTTAGCCACTGCCTTCTTTTTAATTCTTTCATGTAGTTTTTTACAATAATCAATTATATCAAGATAATGAATGGGGCGCGAGAAAAACACTCGACGCCCCACCTATAACTTCTGTTTACTGACGGAACAAAGTCTTGATTGAATTATGCGCATTCTCCGCCAGTTTTTCGGGCTCGCCGCCTAAAAGCGCTCCCTGCATAGCAACTGCCACAAACTCTAGCGCACCTGAAAGGTTCGCGTTTTTTGAAGGTACCGCAGAACAATAATCCGCGGCTTTGATAAAAGGTGCAAAAAAAGGATCTTCGGTGTACGTATCGGTCATGTGGAGTGAACGGTTTATAGGTATAAATCCGAAATCATTGTGGAAAATCTCATTCATCCCTTCATCCTGAGTAAAGAATTTAATAAACTCGACCGCCGCCTCTTTGTTCTTGCTCTGTTCTGCCACAGCCATTACATGATTGTTAGCGATACCATAACGGTTACCGTCAGCGGCTTTCGGCATAAGCCCCGCAATGTATTTATCATCAAGCTTATTGCTGCCGCTTAGCGCTCGGAACCAACCCTGCATCCATGGACCGTCTAAGATGAAACCGACGTTCCCTTGGGCTTGCAGTTCACGAACAGCCCTAACACCCTCGCCTACCGGGGTTTGGCCTGTTGTCCCGATTTCTTGATACCATTCTAATGCCGCAATTGTCCCTTCATCATTGAAGACTACTTTTCCCTCTTCATCCTCAAATACACCGAGATGCCCCCAGAGTACCGGAAAAAACCAGAAAGCGGAGTTAAAGCTTTTGTCAGTTCTGGCCCCGAATCCATAGACCGAAGAATCTAGGTCGGTTATCTTTCTGATAGCGGTTTTAAAATCGGACCACCTATCCGGTACCTCGATTGGATAACCGGCTTGTTGCAGCAGCTCTTTCCACGCAATCACGTTAATCGTACCAAGAAAATTGGGGAAACTATACAATTTTCCGTCAATTATGCAGTCTTTTAAAGCCGGCTTAGGCACGTCCTCCAACTCTTCCGAACTGAAGTACGGCTTCAAATCAGTCAAAGCGCCTAAAGCAGCTATCTGAGGCGCCCAGTTTGCAACAAGATAGATAATGTCCGGCGGGTTACCGGCCGAGACCGACACTACTGTCTGCTGCTGGGTCTGGTCGAACGGTAAGGCTACCATCTCGATATCGACGTCGGGATTCGCTTCTTCGAAACTCTGTTCAAGCGCATCGATAGCCGACGGCATCTCATTAACAATCCAGCTTTTCATAAGCAAGCTCTTTTTTCCTGTTCCGGCAGCACCTTCCCTTTCCTGTTCACCTTCCGCAAAAAGGACTACAGATGCCAGAAACATCACCATTAATACAATTAGAAATTTTTTCATAGTAACCTCCTAAGTAAATGTTATCGATAACATTTTAGATGTTATCGATAACATTGTCAAGAAAATTTTTTATTTTTTTTTTGCTGTACAAGATTGTGGTAATGAGCACAAGATTCCCTCATTACTAATTGCGGGCGGATAACTTCAAGTTCTTCTTTAAATGTGTCTATTGAGAATTCCGATCCCTGCTCAATTTTTTCCACAAGGATACGAAGACATAAACTGCCTAACTTGTATGAGGGGTAATGGACCGTTGACAACGGTGGATAGGAAAACCGCGCATGATCGATGTTATCAAACCCTATGACCGACACGTCTTCAGGGACCCTATATCCTCGGTCTTTTAGCGCCTTCACAGCTCCTATGGCCATTAAATCGTTGTGGGCAAATACAGCTGAAAAGGAAATACCATTTTCAATCAGCTGTATAATTGCCTTGTAACCTCCTTGCATCGACCAATCACCATTGACTATCAATGCATCATTTCGGTTAATCCCATATGCTTGGAGTGCTTCCATATAGCCTTTTGAACGGTCAATAGCATTATGAAATCCGGCTGTCCCTTCAATCATGACAATCTTTTTGTGACCTAAAGTTATTAGTGCTTCCGACGCCATGTAACCGCCTAAACGATTATTAAACTCAATCCGAGTAACATTTAGCCCCTCAATTTCGTGCCCAATAGTGACAATGGGTATGTCACTTAAGATACTAAATTCATCCCAATGTTCCATCTCCGAACCCTGATATACAATTAAAAGACCATCAATATTCTGCTTTAATAAGAAGGAAAAATTTTGATTCTCTTCTTCGGCTTTTAAAGTATGTTCAACTATTAAAAGCTGATAATCGAACATCGTGGCACTCGAAACTGCACCTTCTAATATTTGGGAAGGAGTATAGCCGAAGTTTCGAACAATGACACCTATCATAAATGACCTACCGGTAATCAAAGCGCGGGCATTTGCATCAGGGCGATAATTTAAGAGAGAAATTGCATGTAATACTTTTTCTCGGGTTGAAACTTTTACTTTAGGGCTGTTGTTGAGA
>CAZJBZ010000238.1:0-7459 GCA_964543975.1 uncultured Spirochaetales bacterium | reverse complement strand
AGTTATCTTTTTTTATATGATGTCTTTTGCTTCTTTCAGCCCATCTGCTTGTTCTTTCAAGCGCTTCGACCGCCTCTTGGTACGTTATTTGAGGCGGCGTACAGACATCCAACGGCATGAGGATATCGCTACCGATTGTATGTTGGATATCAATAACCTCTTCAGGAGTAAAACTATACTTGGCTCCGTCTATGTGGGAACGAAAGACGACACCATCTTCGGTAATTTTCCTGAATTGGGCTAAAGAGAATATCTGAAAACCGCCTGAATCGGTTAATAAATTATATTTCCATGAACTAAAACGATGAAGCCCACCGACTTCTCTTATTATATCCATACCCGGTCTCAGGACGAGGTGGTATGCGTTTCCAAGGATAAGACGATAACCGATGTTTTCAAGTGTTTCATGAGAAATTGCTTTTACAACTCCATGAGTGCCAACCGGCATAAAAACCGGAGTTTCTACTTTTCCATGACCGAGAGTAAGGGTCCCTCGTCTGGCGTTTGTGGTTTTGTCTGTCGTAGTTACATTAAAAATCATCATGTTCGCGCCATTTTAAAAAGAAAAAAGCTTATGAAGAGAAAAATCACAAAGGTCCCCCAAGCCCCGGGTAAAGGTTGAATAATCCCCAATTTAGCGAATAGTACTAAAACCATTTGAAGAACATAATAGAAGACAGAAATTATGAGACTAAGAAGCAGACTGAGGAGGAGAATATTTTTTTTAAATCTTCCTCCGATCGCGCATGCAACAAGTGATACAATAAGCGGAGTTAAAGAAAACGAAATGCGTTTATAGTAGTCTGTCAGAGCGGCCCTATGGGGCAAACCTGCTTTTTTCAATGAGGTAATCCATTCTCGGGCTTCATAAAGCTTCATTTCTTCAACATTTCTCATGTTTTTTTTAAATGTTTTCGGCTCTTCGTCTAAGGTACTTCTCGTATAATTTATTTTTTTTTCTTCCGTAATGAAACCTGAATTTTCATCGGGGTAAAAGACTCTGCATTCCGACATTCTCCAGCTGCCGTTGTCCCATTTTGCATTGAGAGCATCTATTCGAAAGAGAAACTCTCCTGAGTCTTTTCTACCGATGATTATGACGCCATTTAATGATTTTGTTGTATCGTTATAGTAGTCCGCGTGATAAACAATAGAATTATTACGACTGAGGACAGTTACGTTCGTATTACTGTAGGTGTTTTGTTCACGAAGAAGTTCTCGTGCCAGGTCATTTTTTTTCTGAAAAGTGTCTATTACTACTCTTTCTTCGAAAAACAACATAAAACCACTAAAAAGAAGACCGAATAAGAGGTATGGAACAATAAATCTGTAGAGAGAAATCCCGGAACCGAAAACTGCTATAAGTTCATTATTTGAATAAAAGGTACCGAGAGAGAAAGAAATAGCAAAGAGCATGGCGATAGGTATAGAAAAATTTATACACTTAGGCATGTAGAAAAGGGAAACAGTTAAAATATCTGTTACAGGCACGTCATAATTTAAATAACGCCAAATGCTTCCGAATAAATCTACAAGCTCTAAAATGAGAACAAAAAAGACTAATGATAAGACAAAGACCGGGATAAATGCTTTTGCAATCATTGAATAGAAATATTTCATCTTTTTCCACGAACTAAAAATGCTATCATTCCAAAAATAAAAATGACGATATTAGGGGTCCAAATCGATAAAACGGGGGAATACCGCAAACGTAGTCCTATCGTCTGACCGGCAAAAAGCATACCCCAGTAAACAACGGAAATAAGTAATCCTATACCGAATCCGACTGAACGTCCGCTTCGTTTAGTGAAGAGACCAATGGGAAAAGCGAAAAGAATAAAAATAAAGCAGGCAAACGGCACAGCAAATTTTTTATGAAATTCCATTTGAAAGAGCTGCAGAGAACGATCAATTATCTTCTCGTCCCTTAACTTTTGAAAATTTTCAGTTGTTTTATTTAAAACTGATATCCTGCTTTGAAGTTTTAATTGTGGTTCTGAAAAAGAATCGATAATCCCTCGATACTTCTGGGCTAATGAGAAGAGTTCGCGGCGCATAGCAGCGTTATGCTTTCCTTTTTGTTCAGCTAGTTCCTTTTGTTTTCTTTTAATTATTTGATAAACATCGATTGAACTCATTTCTGAAGGACCGGGATTTCTAATTGAAAAGCTGAGATCTTTTAGAAGAATATTATAGTGCATTTTATCAGATAAAAGATAGTCAAACTCTTCTTCTTTATTCGGATTTACAATATGACTTAATACATTATCAAGTTCCAAAGATATGACACCTTTTTGTTCTTTTAATTCTCGTAGTTTAGCGGTGGTTGCAGTAATGATTCTTTCTTCTTTCTCAGCCGTTTTGTCGAATATCAGAATATTTTGGATAGTGTTCTCGTTTACTTTACCGGTTACAATTATACTGTCTTGAAAATATTTGACTGAATTGGATTCCAATTCCATTTCAGGATTTTTATAAAGCAGCTCTCGAAATAACTTATTGAAGTTGATCGTTCCTTGTGGGAGAAAATAATCGTTTATCTCGAAAGAAGCGAATGAAAAAATTAAACCTATAATGAGAAATGGAGTAAAAATTCTTCGATAGGGAATTCCGCATGCTCGAAATGCAAGTAATTCATTGTCGGATGAAAACCTGCCAACAGCCATAAGAGCCCCGACGAGAGAGCCGAAAGGAAATGAGAGCGATGCTATTAAGGGAAGAGAATAGAGAATAAGACGAAGCACATCGAGAAATGGTACTTTTTTTGATAATATTTCCTCAGCCAGCAATAAAAGTTGGTTTACAAAAAAAATAAAAAAGAAAAAGAGAAATGCTACAAAAAAAGAAAAAATATATTCTTTACCTATATAGAGGTAGATATGTGTGAATCTTCTCTGTTTCATTGGAACAAACAAGCAAGACCGGTTTTATTTTCCGGTCGATCCAAATCCCCCTTCATTTCTTCGACTTGATTTTAAATCATCAGTTTTAAAAAAATCAACGCGTGTTACAGGGGAAAAAATTAACTGAGCGATTCTCTCTCCAGGCTTTATTGTATAATCTTCTTGACCATGATTAATTAAAATTACCTTTATTTCTCCTCGATAATCACTATCTATTGTTCCAGGACTGTTAAGAACCGTTATGCCGTATTTGAAGCACAGTCCGGAACGCGGACGCACTTGAGCTTCATACCCGGGAGGGATTTCAATCCGAATACCGGTAGGGA
This sequence comes from uncultured Spirochaetales bacterium, assembly GCA_964543975.1. Taxonomy (GTDB): domain Bacteria; phylum Spirochaetota; class Spirochaetia; order SPDA01; family CAZJBZ01; genus CAZJBZ01. The sequence goes on along the minus strand of CAZJBZ010000238.1, from coordinate 4,230 downwards.
CAATGACCCTCGATCCGGGTTCCAGTACAATTTCAGAAGGTATTGCAGCCATTATGTCTGCTCCGGCGGCATCTTCCGAGGCGTAAACGGGAGGTCCGAACCGACCATCGTAGATACACGAAATTTTTACACTCACTTCTTTCGTCCTTAGTGGAATTGTATTGTTCTCTTTTTTCGTTTTTGAAGGTTTCGCGTTCCGAACACGAGTGTACTGCATGTCTTATTCAGAATATAATTGTTAAGAAAAGTATTGATATCTTCGATTGTCGTTTCTTTTAAAAATCGAATGGAATCATTTATATCATGTATTTCATTACCAAGAAGAAAATGACGAACCAATCTCTTCATCCGTATTTCCATATCTTCCTGGGACAGTTTCGTCCCTCCGACAAGGTGGGAAATAGCATCGTCGACCTCTTCCTGTCGAGGTGATTCATCAGAGATGTTTTGGAATTCTATATTGAGTGCTTCTATTAATTTATTAAGAAGTTGTGGCGATGTGTTCGCGTATATCGCCCACATCGAGGTATGCGTAAAAAAAGAGCGAAGGGAAAAAATCGAATAGCAGAATCCCCTATTCTCTCGAATGTGTTGAAAAAGTCGGGAACTCATCGATTCACCAAACATGGTCGAGAACACGAGGAGGTGGTAAAATTCTTTAATTTTTTCCGGAGTATCGAAAGAAACACCGGAAAAAATTTGTACCTGTTTAAAACCGCCCGAAACATACGAATCGTTCGATTTTATCTGAGGTGGTCTGCGAGGAACTCTGCGAAGTTCTGCCTTCGCTTCGGGAAGCGTTGCTTCAATCGTTTTGGTAACACTTTCGACATCGAATTTTCCGGCTACAGAAATAAGGAGGTTGTGTGGAACATACCAGTTCTTGTAAAATTCCGATAATTCTTCTTTTGTTATGGATTCAATGTTTTCGATTTCTCCGGTTATTTTATCAGCTATCGGATGTCCGTCCCATAAAGACCGTACAAAGTGTTCATATGCCAACTCTTCCGGATTGTCGAGAGTTTCTTTGATTTCATTGATAACTACAATTTTTTCCCGTTCAATCTCATTTTCCGGTAAGCTTGAATGAAAAACCATGTCGGAAAGCACATCGAGAGCCAAGCAGACATGTTCGGCTGCCAATGTGCAATAAAAACACGTTTGTTCCTTTTCTGTAAACGCGTTTAGAATTCCACCGACACGGTCAATTTCTTGAACAATCTGAAAAGCACTTCTTTTGTCAGTACCTTTAAAAAGCATATGTTCAAGGAAATGTGAATAACCTTTATGATTCACAGTTTCGTCCCTTGAACCATGAAGAAACCAAAACCCGATGGAAACTACTTCTGTATTATCGACTTTTTCCATCAAGATTCCGGTCCCATTGTTCAGATTATGCTGAATGATCACTACCTTCTCCGGTGTTGATCGTTTTCGTTTTTCGGCTTTCTCTGGTTTGAATGACGCGGATGTCCTGAACTTTTATGTGGAACATAATCGGGATCAATGGCCGCAACATGACTCAAGTTGTATCGTCCCATTTTATCAATTTCGACTAATTTTACGTTCAGAGGGTCACCCTCTTGAACTTCATCGGTAACTTTCTCAACCCTGTGTTTAGCGAGTTGCGATATGTGACACAGCCCTTCTTTACCGGGAAGAATTTCAACAAAAGCGCCGAACTCCATTATTCGTTTTACTGTTCCATCATAAATTTTCCCTACTTCCGGATCTTCAATCATCTCACGAATAAGTCTCTCGGCGTTATTAGCTTGATCTCGTTTCTTTCCGTATATTGTTATTGTTCCGTCATTCTCGATGTTGATTTCAACATCATTCGGTTCCGAAATGCTTTTAATATTCTTACCGCCGGGACCAATGATCATACCGATTTTTTCCGGGTCCACTTTCATGGTGATTATTTTCGGTGCGTATTCCGAAACGGTGCTTTGGGGTGAACTGATAGTCCTATTCATTACATCTAAAATATGTAATCTCCCCTGTTTCGCTTGTTCCAAGGCCCGAGTAAGAATGGACGAGTCAACCCCTGCGATTTTTATGTCCATCTGAAAAGCGGTTATCCCGTTTTTAGTTCCCGCCACTTTAAAATCCATATCTCCCAGGTGATCCTCTTCCCCTAGAATATCGCTTAAAATAACAGTATTATTTTCATCCGTAATTAAACCCATTGCGATACCGGCTACGGATTCCTTTATCGGGACTCCCGCGTTAAGAAGAGATAATGTGCCTGCGCAAACAGTAGCCATAGAAGAGCTTCCATTCGATTCTAAAATTTCGGAAACAATTCGAAGAGTATACGGAAATTCTTCTTTTACCGGTAAAACACCAGAAATTGCCCGCTTTGCCAGATGACCATGTCCAACTTCCCGTCTGCCGGTATTTAAACGGCCGGTTTCCCCTACTGAAAAAGGTGGAAAATTGTAGTGAAGCATGAATTTATCGAATCGTTTCTCTCCATCAATATCATCTTTCATCTGTTCATCAAAAACTGTTCCGAGAGTGGTTACAGCGAGGGCTTGTGTTTCTCCACGCGTAAAAAGTGCCGATCCATGTGTACGATCTAATATATTAATTTCGCATGTAATATCTCTAATATCCTCAGGCGCACGACCGTCGGTTCTTGTTTTTTTGTCCAAGATGGAACGCCGAACAATTTCGTATTCCATTTCTTCAAAGAAATTTTTTACGATTTTAATCTTATCTTCCGGAATTTGATCACTGAATTGTTCCAGGGTCTCTTCTTGTACTATTTTTATTGCTTTTTGCCTGTTGTGTTTACCTTTCACAAAACTGGCTGTTTCTAATTTCGGATATGCAAAAGTTTTTATATCTTCGATTATTTCAAGTGACTCAACCGTTCCTACAATTTTTTGTTTTTCCTTCCCCGCGAGCTCACGTAATTCCATTTGGATCCGACATAATTCTGCAATCGGTTCCCGGGCTTTTTCAATTGCAGCAATTAATAGTTCTTCCGGGATTTCATTAGCTCCCCCCTCAACCATGGTGATAGCTTTTTCAGTACCTGAAACAATAATGTCTAATTCACTGTTTTCAATTTGTTCGAACGTAGGATTAATAATAAGTCCACCATCAATAGATCCTATTCGTACTGCGCCCACCGGTCCGTCAAAAGGAATATCGGATATGACTACAGCTGCCGATGCCGCTACCATTGCAACAATATCCGGAGGATTTATTTGATCGGTCGAAATTGTAGTCGGTATTATCTGTATCTCTTTTTTTAAACCTTTATCGAAGAGTGGTCGCATGGGACGATCGATAAGACGAGATACAAGTATCTCTTTATCTTTCGGACGACCTTCCCGCTTCAAAAATCCACCTGGAATTTTACCCGCGGCATAATATTTTTCGTTATATTCAACATGAAGGGGTAAGAAATCTATGCCTTCAACCTGTTCTTCAGAACAGCAGGCGGTCGCTAAAACAGCTGAATCTCCATACGTACAAACTACTGCTCCGTTTGCCTGCTTTGCCATTTTTCCGGTTTCCAGAACTAAATCTTTGTTACCGATTTTTACTGTAAGTCTATGCAAAATTTTCCTTCCTCTGTGTCTTATTTTCGTATTCTGAGTTTTTTTATAAGTTCTCGATAAGATTCTAAATCTTTCTTGCTAAGATAATTAAGTAATCGTCGTCTCTGCCCGACAATCTTGAGCAATCCTCTTCGTGAACTATGATCTTTTTTATGTGTTTTTAGATGTTCAGTTAATTCTTCAATTCTACTTGTAAGAAGTGCAATCTGGACCTCTGTTTTTCCTGAATCTTTTTCATTCACTCCGAAATCTTTAATGATCTCCATTTTTTTTTCTTTCGTAAGTCCCATGAAATTAATCTCCTCTTTCTCTGCTATATAAATTCAATATATTTTGGTGTAAAATTATCAGGATTTTTCCACGTTAATGTATTATTGTTAACTGAAATCCTGACTTTGTATGATGAAAAATCATTTGCTACTAAAGTTGTATATACTCCCTTAGGCGGGAGCAACTGTTTTACTTGTTGTGAATCAATAATAGTTTTTCCGTTCCTATTTTCCTTTTTCGTTCGTTCAATATCCAATTTGTACGATCTACCTAAAAGATTTTTAACACGATGCATTTTACCTGTTAAGACCATGTTTCGTACACTGGTACTGCTGACAGTTTCTCCGTTCAGTTCAACAGGCTCTACTATTTGGGCAGTTACCTC
>CAZJBZ010000237.1:7198-7471 GCA_964543975.1 uncultured Spirochaetales bacterium | reverse complement strand
AGCGCGGCCAACAGATTTGGTACACCCTGGTTGACGATCTGAAAATCAATTATTACTCGTGGGACACCACCCAAATGCCGGACGGCCACTATCAAATCAAAATTCGTGCAACGGATGCGGCCGATAATTCACCGGAAACGACCAAAACCGCATCCGATACCAGCCGATTTTTCATCGTCGATAACAGCGGCCCGGAAATTGTTGATTTTAAATCAAGGAATAAAACGACTAAAACCGTAAGTTTCAAAATAACTGATACCTGGAGCATCCTGA
>CAZJBZ010000237.1:0-7188 GCA_964543975.1 uncultured Spirochaetales bacterium | reverse complement strand
CTGAAAGATATTGTTTACAGCGTTGATGCGAGAGAGTGGAAACCGCTGAGACCCGTAGACGGGATTCTGGATTCCAAGGAAGAGCAGTTTGAAATCGAGTTACCGGACGACCAACCGCATGTGCTGGCCATCAAAGCTCGCGATGACATTGGCAACTATACGGTAACGCATACCATGATAGATTAAAGGGCGCCAATGAAAAACGACGTCCAAAGCGACATATTAAAAGATTTTATAAAAAATAAAAAACGCATATTGATCACCACCCATCTCAATCCGGATGCGGATGGGATCGGTAGCGAATTGGCGCTAGCCGCCTTTTTACAGCAACAGCACATTGAAACCGTTCTTTTAAATTCTGATCCATTACCGGCGTTTTTCACGTTTCTGGATACAAGGCAAGAGATCGAACAATTTCAGCCGGAACGGGATAACGAGCGAATTCGTTCGTGCGACGGCGTCATCATCGTGGACGTGAGTGAGAAAAAACGTCTGGGTGATATTGCCGAGGCGATTCCCGAAACAATGCCCCTGGCGGTGATCGACCACCATCTGGTGACCGAACCCGTCAGCGAGTTTATGATTATTGACGAAAACGCATCGTCGACCGGCGAATTGATTTACGAACTTTTGAACCAGTATGATGTCCAATGGACCCGCGAAATCATTGACGCTTTATACGCCTGCATTCTGACAGACACCGGCTCTTTTCGGTTTTCGAACACGACCGCTAAAACTCATCGGATTACCGCAGCACTTTTGGACCACGGCGCCCGCTTTCAGCTCGTTTACTCGTCGATTTACGAGAGTCATTCCAAACATCGGGCCTGGTTAATGGGAGAATTACTCGCTAGTATGAAATTCGAAGCGGATGACAAACTCGCCTGGTTTGTACTTTCGCAGGACGTGTTACAGAAAACCAATGCTAAACTCTGGGAAGCCGAGGGGCTGTCGGATTTGCCGCGCAGCATCAAAAGCGTACAAATCAGCGTCATGTTCACCGAGACCAAAGACGGCTGTGCCAAAGCCAGTTTTCGCTCGCGAGGACTCGTTCCGGTGAACGATTTGGCGGCGCAATTTGGCGGCGGCGGCCACAAATTTGCCGCCGGTGCGCATCTCGATCAACCCCTCGATGCGGCGATCAAACAGGTCGTTGACGCCTGCCGAGCCCGGCTCTCCCAGTTTAATGCCTGACTAAACTTTAGGTGTCGCCATGGCGAATCATCAGGAGAGTGCAATCAAACTGCTGCACGAACTCACCAGTTCCGCGGTTAAAAACAAAAGCTCCAGCGAAATTGAACGGCAAATTGTCGAAATTTTAAAAAAATTGGTCGACTGCAGCGCCGTGCTCATCTTTCATCATCAGCCCGAAAAACAGCAATACCGCGCCTGGAATCCGGTGCCGTTCGAGGAAATCGATCAGAAAGAGATTACCCTCATGGATGATCGTCCGATTATCAACAGTTTGTTGTCCCGGGAAGAAGTATTTCCGGATCAGCGCCATAACGCTCTAATGTACCATGAAGATAACTGCTGTTTTCTCGAAGAAAGCTATTCGCCTCCATAAAATGAGATCCAAACATTGCCTCATAATTTTGCCCATGCAGAGGGAAACAAATAAGGCAAAAACTCCCCGCTAATAATACCGCTGCTGCTTTACTCAATATTTACCCTTTTTTTGTGAAAATAGATGTCCTTTCCGTCTATTGTGTAAAAGTAGAAGGTAATATAATTATTATGCCTCTCCGGAAATAAATTAAATGCATTAGGATATTCTTCACCATCCGGGAAGATAAGAGCAAAATCCGGGCGGTACCATCTTTCGCCGAACCATTCCCACATCCAATACATAGGTCCTTCCGGATCATTATTAAAAAAATGCTTTTCCCGCTGATTTTCCCAATCCCGCCAGTCAAATGAAGTAGTTGGTTTTCTGGGAGGTTCATACGCGAAACTATCATATACGGCTGTTAGGCTGCCATCTTCCGAGCGTATATTCCAGACTCCCTTTTCCTTAAGCAGCGCGGTCCATTGTTCTGTCGCTTTATCAATTAAAAGGTATTTACATTTTTCTACCGGATACTCATCCTGATTGGAATTTATAATATACTGATTGCCGCTCTTCTCAACTGCCGCGTACCATACACTACTGTCATCTATTATTTGAACATCCATTATAGTGTCGAAGGGGCCGAATTCGGATTCATCCGAAACGAGATATGAAAATTCCTTCCCATTATCCTCCTTTTTCTTTACCGTTAAAATCCATTTATCTTCCACGTAAAGAATGGAATCTATTTTATCAAAGCCGCTGTACTCCACACCATTAATTAATGCTCCTTCAACTTTATCAGTTCCTTCACTGCTAATAAATGAGACCCAAAGGGAATCGTTAAGGAAAAGTATACATAAAACATCATTATACGGTCCGTACTCTTCACCGTTTACAAGCACATATTCCCCTTCCGCTTTTACCCCTACCATAGACCAATTGTCATTATTCCTCGGTCCCATTTGAAACCTTTTATAAGGTCCGTATTCTGCCCCGTTCTTTTTGAGGTACAGGCCTTCTTCCCGTTTGGTGTAACTATACGACCCTGTTTGATAATAATATCTTCTTTTTATGTGTTCATACGTTCGATAGAAAGGACCGATTACTCCTTTATTCATCTGAATATAAGTCTCATTTTCTTTGTGAAAAACAAAAGACCAATCTCCTTCCGCTTTAAAAAGAAATGACCCAGGTTCAACCGCATCAAACGGGCCATATTCAGTGCCATTATTGGAAATACAGGAACAAGAATCTTCGTTTCTATGTTTAAGAATCATGAACCATACATTTCCATAAGGAGAGATGATTGCCTCCTGTGTTACGTACCCAAAACTATAGGGTCCCAATCGCTTGTCTTCCATGATCACCTGCGCGCCCTGTCCGCTTTTGTTAACAACAATGGACCATCCGGCGCTTCCCGTGCCTGTTATCAGGTGGTACTCATTTATAGCGAGACGCTCATCGTCTTCCAGGATGTAAATTAATTCAGATTCTGTTTGAGCAAAAATAGAAAACACACCTAAAAAAGAAATGAGAAAAACCAATGAGTATATTTTGCAGGTTTTCATATCATACTTCCTCTGTGTCTATGTCTATAAAATTAATTATCATTCTTTTTTAAAAGGTACTCTCCCGGGTCAACGGCTGTATCCGATTTAAAAACCGCGAAGTATAGCTGATTCTTAAAATAGGTTCGCCCGGTATTACCGGTTACACCAATCTTTTTCCCCTTGGCAACTCGCTCCCCTTTCTCAACACTTATATCTCCAAGATTAGCGTATAGCGTTTTCAGATCGTTTTCGTGTTCTATGATTATATATTTCCCGTACGTTCTTTCGTTCATATCAACGTGAGAAACAGTTCCATCCTCCGCGGCATAAACTTTTGCCTCCTTTAAATTTGAGTACGTGTATCCATGAAACAGCTTTTTTACTCCCGTAAATGGGTCTTTGTTCTCTCCATAGGATATTTCTATGGTGCCTTTTTTGACCGGTTCATAAAACCCCAATGTATCAATACCACATGAAACAACTAATGAAAAAATCACCAAACCCGGCACAATGCAGATCAAAAACCTTCTTATCATAAATTCTCTCCCTTTTTATTTTCAGACATTTTTACCTTTTTCTTGAAAATCCGCATTGCTATTGTAAAGATTATTACGGGAGTAAAAGTCCCCGCCAGGGCAGCTAAAAATTGATTCTGATACCATAAGGCTGCTGGAGGTAAACGATGGAAGCTTATATATATGAGCAAAGCGGAAAGAATAATAGTTATTCCCAGGGGCACCAAAAAATTTCGGTTTCGTTTTATAAAAAATCCATAGAGAAAAAACAAATACATTCCATGGATAATGAAAAGCATTATTATCTTGGCTGCGAATCTAATTTTCGTCTCTCTATAAAAATTTACAGCTTCTAGGGTTTTGATGTTATCTTCAATAAAACCTTCCAAAGTAATCGGCCCTGTTATTACATTTCTTCCCCACAGTACTTGTTTATAAAGAGCTGCCATATCAACATCACTTTTTGATTTTCCCTTTACAATTGTTTTAAGATTTTGGATTTCTTGATTAAGTGAAATAGTTTTGGTATTCGAGCCGGAGCCTGTTACTACTGTTTTTGGCGGAAGATAATTATCTTTTAAAAGGGGATACAATGAAGGATCATCACTGCCGATCTTTTTTAATACTTCTATAGCCGCGTAAAATCTCATTGGATAAAATTTATAAACTTCGACTTCTAAAAGCGGATAAAATTCCTTCGCGAGTCCTTCTCCTATATCAGTGAAATATGTTACCAGTCTATTAAAATCCCCGAGAGACAGATTGCTTGCACTGTCCCGTGATTCGTGTTCTTCAAATAAAATTGAAAGGTAACTATTTATGTCGTTAAATTTCGCATACGCGTGGAAGAAAAACTTGTCTATAAGTAAGCTCTTTCTTACCAGCGGTTTTTCTTGCACATAGATCGGAAGGGTTATATAGGATTCCAAAAATTGCTGAAGCGCGTTTTTTATTTCTTCTTTATCTTCAAGCAGAGAGCTTAAAGAATTCAAATACGCTAAAACCCCGTAAAGTGACAATTCCAGGTCCTTAGGCAGTGTATTAAAAAAATATGCTTCAACCACCATATTTTTTATATAGGCAGCGTAACCTTCCGGATCATCGATCCGCATTCTTTTATTAATATAGTCTATCTGCTCCGCTGTAGCGGGAGCCTCCTCGCCATTCTCATCAAGAGTCAGATAAACATCTTTTACGAAATAATAATCATGCAGCTTAGGCATTATCATATTATTGAATAAGTATAGAACGTCTTCGCCGTACTGAGTCTTTTCGTTCTCTATAAGATACTGTATTATAAAAAAAAGTAATAACGTTTGTTTTTCTCCCCGTATTCTTGACGCTATTGATTCTTCTCGATTTTGACTTCTTAAATCATCCTTTATATCCAAATACTCTTTCCAGGTGGCTGTATATCGTTTTTTGAATTCCTCCTTATATAAAAGGTAATTCCCGCTTTCCAATAGTTTCTTAAAAAACGTTGACTCGTTAGACATCCTGCTTTCTCCGGAAACTACCCGGACGACCATCTCGTCTTTTGTATCCTTTTTTATTTTCAGAATAAGGACAATATTTTTCGCGACCGCCTTTGTTTCGCGCATAGTTAAAAAAAGAAAACCAAAGGAGATACCAATAAGTATTAAAACCATTAGGATCCCGTATTTATTTCGCTTCACTAATCCTCCGCAATGCTGTTTATAAATTTTTTACTTCTAATCATTTAAACCAATTAGGTTTAATAACCTTTTGATAGACTACGCTATATTCACATCATAATTTTCCTTTAAAAACTCAATAAACTGGCGGGCTTCTTTTTCGACATCTTTATTGATCCATGCGCTGCCTTGAAACTTAATTTTATATGTTTTTTCACCGGTTTCTAAGACTAAAACATTCATATTTGAACTTTCCTTAAGGGTAATTGATCTCAGCTCATCCTTTCGGATCATTAACGTTTTTCCCATTTCATTTGGGGTGAATTCAAAATAAGTCTTTGTCGCTTTTAATTTCCCCTCCTGCCGCAGAAGCCCCATTAAATCCAAAAGTATTCCAATGCCGAAAAAAATTAATAGCAATCTAACACCATAGGGAACACTCTCCTTACTCGCAGATACTTCACAAACGCTTTTTTCTTCACTGTTTTCCATGATTTTTCTCCTCTTCTATTTTTCCCAATCTTTCTGCCGCCGCGGTACGCACAGCTTCTTCGGGACCTGATAGTGAAATCTTTTTCAGCAATTCCGCATCATCTAAAAGCCATACGCTTTTACGCCGCTCAATCCAGTCATCACTCTACCAGCTATATTTTTGTATTTCTTCATCGGTTTTTGGGAATTTTCTGGTTATCAGTGCGATTACGGCAAAAAACATAACTATGGGAATCCATATATTTTCCATCTCTATTCTTCCGCTATTTATCCACCCGACAACCTTCGCGACAAGTTCAAGTGATAAGTTGTAATGACTATCAACTTCCCTTACTTCTTACTGAATATGACACCCACACCGCCTATGAGACTGATAAATGAAAATAAAAAAGACAATAGAAGTATTACGTATTTTTAAAACAATTTGGGGGAAATTCACCATAAAAAACTCCCTAGGGGGTTTTTTATGGGACCTTGGATAAAATTACAGATAAAAAAATCGCGGATAGACTTAGAAGACTATATTATATCATACCTGGATAAGACGGCGCGCCGCGGAAGTGTAGGAATATACAGCTATTTGCTACCAGTTATTAATCCTTACATCATCAAAAAGGCGTAATTTCCACCCTTCCGTACGGATTCGCATTTTATTTTTTGGCGCAATAATCGTACCAATTTCAAGTGTTTCAAGCAGCTTTTTTATTTCCAGCACCCTGTTGTATATATTTTTATACTTGGGACATTGAGAGGTGGTTATATCTTTTGCTGAACAGCTGTTACAAGACCATTTTTCTGATTTAAGACTGCTTGCCTTAACTAAATATGGTTCTAATTCTTCGCAGAGAACATTTTTGCCGGGATTTCTTAAAAAATCTATACAAATAGCATAATTGATCTCCCCTAAATATTGGGTGAAGTTATATCCATCGAATATAATTGCTCCCGGCCTAATCTCTACTATTCTATAGAGATAGAATCTGAGACGCAGTGTAAGAGTGATCAAAAGGAAAATAAATCCCATGTTATAGGCATTATAGTAGATGGATTCTATCCAGCGAGGCTCTTTTCGCAATGCAATAGAGTATCCCATAATCAGGAGCCAGAAGGAAAAGACAATAAAAACAGACAAGGTAAGGCCGTAGAGAACGGAATAAAAGGTTCTATTAGGTTTATCCGAAGATAGCTGAATTTCAGCCCTAATGAATACTATCCAAAAAGAGAGGATTAACTGAAAAATATAGGTATAATAATCTCTATGCAGTTTTCCTGCCAAAAGAAACGTCACTACAGAGAGAAAAACAAAAGAAATAATAAAAAACTTCACTCTTAAAATCTGAATACTGTAAAAAATAAAATAGACCAATAAAAAGAGAAGCAAAGCAAGAAACAGAGCTTGAAAGGTACCGGAAAACGGGCTGTCC
>CAZJBZ010000236.1:4698-7474 GCA_964543975.1 uncultured Spirochaetales bacterium | reverse complement strand
ATTCCGCCTATTATTCGGACATTCTCGAGGAACTCTGTTCATTTTTAATACGCGAAAAGCAGTGGAAAAAACTTCTGCGTGTTTATGAGGCTATCGCCGATACTGCCGATAATGCCGTCGGTTTACTCTATCGTTACGCTGTTCTGACTGCTGCCGATCATGGCTACCTATCGCTTCCCGATGAGTACCGTACACGGATAGTACCCAAGCCGGATGATTTCCACTCCTTAGTCGAAAAAGAACTCTATTACGCTTTCCTCTTTGGTCATCCGATTGCTTCTTTTTTTAATGTTGAAGATGAAGAGGGAGGGGACAGAATCGATAGCCTGACTGACGAGAGGTCGCAAACGCACGGGCTCTTGACCGGCTTTCTTCAGTTCGGTCTCTATGAGAAGGCTTATGAGACGGCTTACCGACTGTCCGATGAGCTGTCACCCCCGGTGTTGCACCATTTGTCGGACGTTTTGGCTTCCGAGGGGATGTACTATCAATCGGTCATTGTTATGAAGAGATTGCTCGTACGGGGCGATTATAATGGGACAGAGGATGAGTTTCGAATGATTTATCCTCAACCGTATCTCTCTCAGATGAAGCGGATTGTGGAAGAACATAACCTGCCGTTTCACATATTTTACGGACTGGTGCGAGAGGAAAGCTATTTTAATCCGGTGATCGTCTCACGGGCCGGGGCCGTGGGTTTGTCGCAACTGATGCCCTCAACCGCCGAACATATCGCGGAGCTCATGAAGAAAAACCGGTACAGTATGACCAATCCCAAGGACAACCTTGAAATAGGGGCGTACTACCTTAGCAAACTACTGAGGCAATTTGAAATGAATAGTCTAGGACTGTTTGCTTACAACGCGGGTCCGACACGGGTCCGCAGGTGGTTCCGGGAGTTCGGCGACCTTCCTCTTCCGCTTTTTTTAGAGGCGATACCCTTTCAGGAAACGAGACACTACGGGCGGAAGGTGCTTGTGTCTGCCGTTTTTTACGGCTATTTGTATGAAAATAGTTCACAGGAAGAGACGATAGCTCTCTTTTTTCCTGAATATTCGGGCGCGCCGGGGAGAGTGCCAACCGAAACACCGGCCGCATCGGATACAACGGGCATGGCCGCTCCTCCCGTTTTCGGTACGGAGTAGAAGTGCGGCAATAACAGCAACTTTTTTGGAGGTTTGAGATGACTTTTCTACAGGCCCTTTTCCTTGGCGCGCTACAGGGGGTAACCGAGTTTCTTCCCGTATCCAGTTCGGGTCACTTGGTCCTTTCCCGAAGATTGTTAGGTTTGTCGGAGATACCGATTCTTTTCGATGTACTGCTCCATCTCTCGACGCTCATTGTCGTCATTATCATTTTTCGAAGACCGATCGTAGAAGTGTTGGGTTCCACGGGGCGGTTCCTCACGCGAAAGACTAAAACCGACGACCGTGAAAATCTAAGACTCGCTTGGATCATCATTGTCGCTACCATACCCACCGGCATTTTGGGAATAGTGATCTCTTTCCTCCATATGGAGAACCATCCCAAAGTGGTTTCAGTTCTTTTCATGGTTACCGGGGCCCTCTTAATCGGCTCCCACTTTATGAAGGGCAAAAAACAGTACGGGGAAATCGGTGTAAAAGAAGCTCTTTTTACCGGAATCGCGCAAGGATGCGGGGTGTTCCCCGGTATTTCCCGCTCCGGTATTACCATATCAGCGGCCCTTTTTGCCGGGTTGGACCGTAAAAAGGCGGGCGAATATTCGTTCCTCATCGCTATTCCCGCGATTATCGCCGCCTTTTTCTATGAGTTGAAGGACGCGGGAGAATTGGCCGCAACGGTCGCGCCCGGCCCGCTGGCCGCGGGGATTGTCTCTTCATTTGTCGTCGGTCTTATCTCGCTGCTTTTGTTACTCCGGTTGGTACGGGGAGGAAAGCTGTATTTTTTCAGCTTCTATTTGATTCCGTTAGGGGTTGCAGGACTCATTTTTCTTTAACACATGATATAATCGACACGCCTCGCGGCGGAGGGGGCGGTGATCGGTAGAGGGAACGATATTTTAGTGTCTACCACCTTAAAACAACCAGTGTTTTTTACCGATAAATAAAGATAGCGAGAACAGGAGGTTTTCTTTGGATATTCATAAGGCGACACGGACCGCGGCAACCGCCCTCTTTTGTATCGGCGGGTTCGTATTCTTGTCACTCATTCTCGCCGTAGCCAAGGTAACTCTCTTTCCTGTTACCGTACTCGCTTTTCCCGGTCGTTTTCTCTTCGAAAGTTTTCTCTGGGCCGGCTTTTATGCGCCTCTCTACTTGGCCCTCTGCGGCTGGTTGTTGACACGGCCGGAATTAAAATGGGACCGGCTCTTTATACTGGTTGCCTCTATTATACCGTTTTTAACGGTAAGTGTCGCCTTGAAGCTTATCTTTACCACCGACAATTTCCCCGGGGCCGCTTTTTTTCAGAGCTCATTCGGCAGAATCGGGTCCGGGGTCGTACTCCTTTTTATCATTCCCTTAGAGGCAACGGTAATTTATCACCTTAGAAATCGTCTGTTTGCTAAGGGAGAGAGCGGGGAAGAGGAAACGCCTGAATATAACGGGTCTGAAGCTGCCGAGCCCGAACACGGCGGAGCCGACGGCAGTGCAATGAAATTGATCGATTACGTTCCTTCCGGTTCTTTTGTTGAACAGGGGGGAGATGAAACCGATGATGAAAACGGAATGGAAGCGCATTACCCGAACCTTCCCCAATTAACCACCCTATGGTCCACACACAAACACTCTATGGG
>CAZJBZ010000236.1:0-4688 GCA_964543975.1 uncultured Spirochaetales bacterium | reverse complement strand
ATCGACCGACGAGGAAGAGTTAGAGGAAGAAATTGGGGACGGGCCCGAGATTCTCGATGATGAAAATGGTTCTGAGCAAACAGGCGAATCGCAGTCGACCCCCTCCCCCCGGCAGGAACCGCTCCAAGAAGAGACGCGCCGGCAAGAAACCGGTCCATGTGAAGAGAACGGGCAGAAGAGCACCCCGTTTTATCGTGACGGACAGGGATATCTGGTGCCGATAGAGGAACTTCTGCACGAATATCCCGACGGACAGTATTGGGAAATCGATAAGGAGACGAAGAATGCGGGTGAGGTGCTTCGTTCGACTCTCGAAGAGTTCAACATAACCGCTGAGGTGACAGGTATCAGAAAGGGCCCGGTCATCACCCTTTTTGAGATTCTTCCCGCTCCCGGAGTAAAGCTTTCGAAAATCGTTAATTTGGCGGACAATATTGCCCTGCGATTGGCCGCTTCCAGCGTTCGTATCGTGGCGCCCATTCCGGGCAAGCACGCGGTCGGGATAGAGGTGCCCAATAAAAGAAGGGCGATCGTTTCGTTCAAGGAGATGATCGGCCAGGACGATTTTCAGGAGGCGGACGCCGAACTGCCGGTCATCTTGGGAAAAAACATCGCCGGTGACGCGCAGGTTGTCGATCTTACCCAGACCCCGCACCTCCTGATTGCCGGGGCGACCGGTTCCGGAAAATCGGTCTGTGTCAATTCGATTATCTGTTCTCTCCTCTACAAGCAGACTCCGGAAGAGGTGCGGCTTCTCTTGATCGATCCGAAAATCGTCGAGCTGAAGACGTACAACGATATTCCCCACCTGCTGACACCGGTGGTGACCGATCCCAAAAAGGCGTTCCAAGCTCTCCAGTACTGCGTGTATGAGATGGAACGGCGTTATTCCCTCCTCGACGCGTTGGGAGTGAGGGACATCAAATCGTACAATAAAAAAGTCCGTGATAAAGACCTGAAAACAAGCATGCTGCCCTATATCGTCATTCTTGTCGATGAGTTTGCCGATCTGATGGCCACGTCGGGGAAGGATTTGGAATCCACCTTGGCGCGGCTTGCGGCGATGTCGCGGGCAGTCGGGATCCATCTGGTGCTGGCGACGCAGCGTCCATCGATCGATGTTATTACCGGTTTGATCAAGGCGAACATTCCTTCCCGTATCGCTTTCATGGTTGCGAGTAAGTTCGACTCCCGGATCATCATTGACGCCGTGGGCGCTGAGAAGCTGCTTGGCAAGGGCGACATGCTTTTTACCTCGGCGTGGGACCCGTTCCCTATCCGAATCCAGGGCGCTTTCCTCGCGGAAGAGGAGGTCCGTAACATTACCGACCACGTTCGTACCTTAGGCGAACCGGATTATATCGATGAGGCGATCATCTTCGATGATGAAGAGGACGGATACGATTCGTCCGGCGGTTACGTCAACGATCCCCTTATGGAAAAGGCGCTGGACGTTGTTGTGGAGGCGGGCAAGGCCTCCGCTTCTTACCTCCAGAGAAGGCTTAAGATCGGATACAACCGTGCCGCCCGGATCATCGAAGACATGGAAGCCCGTGGTATCGTGGGCCCGCAAAACGGGAGTAAACCGCGCGAACTGCTCCATGTACCGACCTCCGGCGCTGATTTCGATCAGGATTCAGAGCGGGAATAAGTACTCCCGAAAAAGTTCCGGCAGCCAATAAAAATGGTTGCGAAAAAAATCAATCTATTTTATAGTGAAGTATAAAGCCGTCTTCCGCACGTAAGAACCACATCTTTTTTTATTTTCCGGGCCGTTAGTCGCCCACTTTTTAAACTTTAAGCACCACTTCAAAGCGCAGCTGGAAACGAGAGGGAAAATCGTGATGAAAATTATCTCAATTCTTGCGATCGCCTCGGCCGCTTTCTCTTTATACATGACCGGAGCGGTTTTACGGGCCAAACCGCGGACCCCCTCCCACTGGTTGCTTGGAGCAACCTCGCTGGTGCTTGCCTATTGGACCTTTTTCGCCTACTTCACCTACAATGCAAAAACAGTAGAGCAGTGCCGCCTCTTTTTTGCCGTCTCTGTTATTGGCGTCTTTCTCTTTTTTCCGCTACAGAATTTTTTTGTGAAGCTCCTGACAGGAAAACTGGAGTGGTGGTATATTCTTCTGTTCGCTGTTCCGGCTCTTTTTTTTGCTGTAAAGAACGGTGACGGAACGGTCACCTTTTCCGATATTTATTGGAGTGAAGCGGGCTGGATGTTTGTTCCTG
This sequence comes from uncultured Spirochaetales bacterium, assembly GCA_964543975.1. Taxonomy (GTDB): domain Bacteria; phylum Spirochaetota; class Spirochaetia; order SPDA01; family CAZJBZ01; genus CAZJBZ01. The sequence goes on along the minus strand of CAZJBZ010000236.1, from coordinate 2,453 downwards.
CCCGCGGGTCTCCGTGGTATGTGGGCTGGATTCTTTATGCCGCGGTTGCCTTCGGTACAACCATTCTCTACCTTATCGTGTGGTACAATCGATCGACTTTAAAGCGTGAAAAAAAACAGATCAGGCCTTTAATTTTTTCCTCATCAATTTCAATGGCATTGGTGACACTGGAGTCTCAATTTCACTATCAACTCCTCACGATAAAAACGGTTTCGCTCTCTCCTATTCTGCTTGTTCCGTGGGTGGCAGGCTACGTTATAGCGATAAAAAAATATCAACTGCTCAATATCGCACCGGAGATGGTGACACGACGCATCCTGGAAGCGATTGACGAGTTTGTGGTCCTGGTCGACCCGGAAGGGAAACCGACCTATATGAATCCGAAAGCTTTACGTTTTTTTGGAAGGCCTTTCCATAAGATTGAGGAGATCAAAACGGACCAACCGTTTTTACAGGTGGAAGACGGAGGCTCTCTTCTGCCGATCATTTATGAAGAGCATGTTGTTAAAAAAAGGGTGGCATTTCGGGTATCGAGCGGTCCGGAACGAACAGAGGAGAAAGAGCATCCGGTCCTGGATATGGAAATTACAAAAGTATTTGATAAGTATGATGATCTTTTGGGGTATCTGCTTATCGGCAGGGAAGTATCAACCTTGGAACATTTTCAGGACCGGTTCCGGTTGACCGACCGTGAACTGGATATTGTCGGCTGTATTATTAACGGATGGAAAACGGCGATGATCGCAAAGAATCTGCAGATTTCGGAACGCACGGTAAAATCCCACATTTCCAATATCTATCTTAAGTGTAATGTTACCAATCGGGTTTCACTCCTGAATCTTGTTACTGGCGGTGACGGCGGATGATTCTCTCTCTTTTGGTTATCGGTACCTGCAGCCTCTATATCTATTTAGCCGCGCTTTCCCTGACCATAAAACCGCGTACCGTTTCACACTGGCTTCTGTTTGCGAGCGCCTGTTGCGCCGCGTATTGGGCTTTTTTCGCCTTTTTTGCCTATAATGCCGATACACTGGAGGAGCTGCGGGTATGGGTCTCTATATCTGTTCTGGGGATGTTTCCCTATTTCCCCCTTAACCTCCTCTTCGTCATCTCGGTGGTCCCGGGTCGGAAGCTGACGGTACCGCTTGCCGCCGTTATTACGCTACCGGCTGCCGCTCTGTTTGTTCTCAACTTATTTTATCCTGTGGTATTCAGCGATTTCATGATGGGGGAGAAAGGGTGGATTTTTGTGCCGGCAATCGGCCGGCCCTTCAATTTTTGCTGGATTGCGTATTTCAGTATCTGCTTCGTGGGCAGCGTTGTCCTGTTGGTTATCTGGCGAATAACAACAATACGAAACCGTGAAAAGCGGCAGATGGGGGTCCTGGTTACAAGCCAGGCAGTTGCTATACTGCTCATCTTTCTGGAATACCGGTTTCATGAATATCTTGTCCAATTTCGTTCGGCGACCATATCACCGGTCCTTTTAGTTATCTGGGTTTTAGGGATGGTTATCGCGATGAAGCGGTATCAATTCCTCTCGATTACACCGGAAACAGTCGGCAAAGAGATTCTTAATTCCATTCGGGAGATCATCATTCTTATAGATGACGAGGAGAAAATTACCTATATGAACAGACGGGCCCTCTCGTTTTTCGGTGTACCGTACCGAAAGCTCGACCATCGTGATCTGGGCGCTTTTATTACAGGTGGTGAGAAAACGCCCTCAATTGTGCCCTCCGAAATCAAGGCCGATGATCAAGTGTCTGCACCATCCGTCACCGTGGACCTTACCTTTTATACCTACTACTCCGGTACTGCCGGTGTAAGCATGAGAGTAAGCCGTATTCATGACAAATATGGTGATCCGCTGGGTTACCTCTTTGTCGGCCACGAGGTCATCGGCGTCGGGCAGCTGCAGGAACGGTGGGACCTTACGGAGCGGGAGGCGGAAATTGTCATCCGGATTTCAAAAGGCCATTCAAACGCCGTCATAGCGGAAGAGCTGGACATAAGCGAGCAGACGGTAAAAAATCACATCGCTCATGTGTATAGAAAACTCAATGTGTCCAACAGGGTTGAACTTATCAATATTATCGGCAATTCTATATCCTCAACCGATGCACCGTCTTATCGTAGATGACTTCTTCCCGGTCGAAATCGAGCCTAATTTTCCACGCCTGCATCGTTTTGGCCCCGATAATGAGTTCTTCGGACAGCCCATCGATGACCACCAACTCATCGGTAAAACGGCGCGGGGTATCTTTGAAGAAGAAATCAATCGTCACTCGGTACTCTGCGACAATGAAACTTTCTTTCTCCGCGGTTTCGAACTCCATCGGTTCCGTCAGTGGTTCGAGATGCGCGAGCTGCGCGGCCAACGCATAACTGATACACGAATAGCTTGCTCCGCTGTCGAAGAGGGCGATCACTTCTTTCCGTCCCTTCGAGCC
>CAZJBZ010000235.1:0-7475 GCA_964543975.1 uncultured Spirochaetales bacterium | reverse complement strand
AAAACCCATCACTATCTCTGGCGGTTTTGGACACAGATCCCGAAAGCCGGCCACATCGCGATTTTCGACAGATCGTGGTACGGACGGGTAATGGTCGAGCGTATTGAGGGCTTTAATACCGAAGCCGAATGGAAGCGGGCCTATCGCGAGATAAATGAAATGGAACAGCACTTGACCAACTTCGGGACCGTGCTCCTCAAATTCTGGCTTCATATCGATAAAGAAGAACAACTTCGTCGTTTTGAAGAGCGGCAAAAACTGGAACACAAACAGTGGAAAATAACGGAAGAGGATTGGCGGAACAGAGAAAAATGGGACCAGTACAAGACCGCGGTTGAAGAGATGCTTTTCAGGACCAGCACCCCGCACGCGGAATGGACAATTGTAGAGTCCAATTGCAAATGGTTCGCCAGAATCAAGGTCATGGACAAGGTTATAACCGCTATTGAAGAAAAAATCACGTCTCGGTAAAAAGAGACTCTTTACATAAGGTTACTATTTGCCGAAAATTGGAAAAGTTGACAAATGATGAACTATGAGATTTATCTAAAAAACCTGCCCGTGATTCCCAATATTGCCACAAAAATAATGAGTATTCCTGAGGATGATAAAAATATATCATTCAAAGAACTGGAGGACCTCATCAAAATGGATCCGGGTCTTACGGCAAAAATTTTGAAAGTGGCAAATTCCGCCCTCTATGCCAGACAAAGAGAGATTAAAACCCTCCAAATGGCCATAACTCTTCTCGGTTTTAAGAACATTAAAAGCCTCATTATTTTAATGACCGCATCTAATCTTTTCGCGAAACAGAAACACTCGGCATTTTATAAAGAGTTTTGGAAACACTCGGTCCTTACCGCTTTCATTGCAAAAGAGGTAGCTCACAAAGAGATGAGAACAGTGTCTAAAGACGAGTCCTTTTTAGCAGGTCTGCTTCATGACATCGGAAAGGTTGCGTTGTTTCACGTTCAAACGGAGGAGTATGAAAAACTTCTCGCGAAGAAAGAAGAGACAGGCGAAACTTCGAGTTTTTTAGAAAAGGAGTTTTTCGGGGCAAGCCACAAAGAGGTGGGCGCTTCGATTCTGCATAATTGGAATTTCCCCGCTATCTATGTCGATACGGCCCGCGAACATGGAATGGAGAATATTACCTCCGAACATCGATCTCTCATTCTCTGCGTCAGTATCGCGGATACAATCTCGGACATCATCTCCTGGGAAAAAATACCCGACCGAAAAGAAACGTTGTTCAACAGACTCCTGACTCTCGCGGGAATCAACCACAATCGCATTGAATACTATAATACCGAATTTATCGACCAATTAGTTGCCGATCCTCTCTTTAAAGAGTGTCAAGACCTTTTTAATTTTACCTACAAAGCGGCATAATCTGTCAAGGAGCTAACAGTGATAGAATGCTCGCGTCCACTCCCATATACACGGACAGCGACCAATAGCCCGGATCACCGGTCACCGTATCCCAATTATGGGCCCCCGCAATACTCAGATAATAGTTGTTTCGGTTTTTGTTAAAATCCACTCTTCCTACCGCTTCGAGCTGAAAGGTCGGGTTCTCCGGCTCTTCGGCGAGCAACTTGTCCCAGTACCCCCCGCCTGTCGCGGTTAACGACGCTCCAAGAGAATTACCGCCGGGCAGAGAGAACCAGGAAGAAGCATAGATGCCGCCTTTGACTAACAGAGTGGTGTCCGTGGCCCAATAACCGTTATCCACCGCGCTCGACGGGGTTTTTGAATGTCCGAAACGAACAGTTTGCGTGATATTAAGTGTGGTCCATGGCGTATCAAAAAGATGAATGCCGAATACCCCCTCCTCTGAGGCGTTCCCGATAATGTTCCCGTCTTCTATAAACTGCATTTTTCCGTAACCCCGGAGTGACGAGTACTTGAGAAAGGGAACGTGTAGTCCCGCGAAGGAATAGAGAAGAGATAGTTCTGCAGTATGCCCGAACAGAAGGTCTCTGCCCGGAAAGAAGGTGTCATTCACGGCTTCGAATGTATAGGTCCCCTCGGCGGTAAAAAAATCGGGAGTGTAGCTTACGGTACCCGACAAGACAGGATGTACGGACCAATAACCGAGATACTCTTCCATGTATAAACTTCTTTCGAAATCAGGAAACGTTTCGTCAACATCCGGTTTAAAAAGTTCGGAAGAGAAGGCCAAAGCCGCGGAAGGAGTGACCTTCATGTTTAAAAAATAGAGGTTTATCGGCACACCAACTGAAATCGTATGGGTTTGATAGGAGCCGTCCCGCTCATCGCCGTAGGTCCTGAAAAGACGGACACTTCGGAAGTCATACCCCGCCTTCCATGAAAAAAGTGTGGTAACATTATTGAGAAAAGAGAGCCCCCCGATAAGAGGATCCGTTGAGGGTCCCCGGTCAACTGTGTGTTTACGGAAAATGAATCGGGATGACCGCGCGCAAGTTGATTATAGTATGCGGCTGCGTTCGGATAAAAAGGATTTTCATTGTACACCTCACGATATTTTCGCATTGCTTGACCCCAGTCGCCGTAACGCTGTCGGACAACGCCCAAATTGAACTTTGCGTCGATATTCCAAGGATCCACATCCAAAACTTTTTCAAACTGTTTCGTCGCCTGGACCAGGTTTTCTTCTTCTAAATAGAGTTTGCCCAACTCAAATCGAACCGGATGTGTTTCCGCTTCCAGATAGTAGAATTGCCGTTTCATCTGTTCGTAGAGGACCGAGTGGAGAGTCTCCATATCTTCCCGTATCCGGTCAAGAAGTTCATCCGTCTCGTTTTTCTTTTCATCCAATGTCGCGCTAAGGGTGCCGACCTGCTCCACGGCGGTATCCGGCGATAACGCGATAAACCGATTCTCATCCTCCGCATCGAACAGAGAAAAGACCTCCATGACTGGATCGTAATAGGGCATGTTCGATTGGATAAGCGCTTCATTTTGCTGTCGCAGCTCGGTGAACCGGTCCCATTTTCCTCTCCAAAGCAAAGTTTCGGCTAATGCTACGATTGTCGGTTCCATTCTACTTTCTTCTTCCGAAACATCGGCAAGGAACATCTCGGAAGACTGCAGTTTTGATTCTACCTGGAAAATTTTGCCTAACACATGCCCGGCCAAAACCGGTTCCCTCTTGTATGTTGCTTCCAGCTCTTCGATGAAAAACCCTCTCTCCCATTTCCAATCTACCTCTTCAAGCATTTTGTCAAAAGACTCCTGCTCCTGCTCATTCACTTTTACCGTTTCCGTTATCTGCTGCATGCTTTCATCATACCGAAACAAGCTTCGTTCAAGGGTTTCTATTCTTTTCTGCTGTTCAATTATAAAAGTCCGCAGTTTTTCTTCCGCATGGTCGAGTCTTTCTTCTATAGTCGGATCTTCTGCAGCACCATCTTCGGATTCCAGTTTTGCCTGGTATCGTTGATACTCTTTGAGCGCCTGCTCATACTCGCTGTAAAGCGATGTCAATGTCTGTTTTGTTTCACGAAAAGAGGAAGAGAAACGATTGGAATATGAATAGTAGATGTAAGCGGTATCGAGAAGCTGCATCGTTAAACTGCTTTTATCGTAAAAGTCGCGAAAATGGCGATAGGCATAGTTGGCGAGCGTATTGAGATACTCCTTAATCGCGCTGTCCTGTTTGCCGTTCCAAAGATAGGTCTGCACCAGGAGCTTCCGCAGTTCAAGGTTATCAGGTGCTGAACGCACTTGTTGCACATAATCGTCTATGATTTCATCACGGAGGTTCTGTTTTAGGTGAAATGTATCGATGAACTGCTGTAATCTATCGGACATGACAAAGGTATTGGTTATTGCGGCAATGACCTCCTTCGCCTCCTCTGTTTTACCCAAGGAGGAGTACAATTCTTCCAGCTCCAAGTAAAAGCCGATGGCCTCCGGGAACAGTTCTGTTCCTCGCCTATACACCTCGACCGCTTTTTCAGGATAACCATTGACACGAAAAATAGATGCCAAATCTTCCATCAAGCTTTCACTCTCTTCGGCAATGGTATATGCCTGTTGAAAGTAATCCTCAGCATTATTCACTTCTCCCTGCCAGAGATGGGTCATTCCGAGGTTCACGGTCAAACCCAAATCTTCCGGGTGGTATGATAGACCTTCCTCGTAAAAAAATATCGATTCTTGATAATTTCCGGTCCAAGCCGCCACTTTACCAGCCTCCGCCCAAACCGATTTTCGTTCGGGAGCCATTCCCAGAACTTCTTTATAGACGGAGAGTCCCTGCGTAATATCCCCGTTCCAAATCCTGTTTTTCGCCTCCAAAATCAGAAATAGAGCATTTTCCGGTTGAACCAGTTGGGCGCGCTGTAAAATTCGCAAAGCGTTTGAATAATCACCGACGAGAGTGTACACAAAAGCAAGCTGTTCATAATGGTCGGTATTTTGCGGTTCCTCCGAAATACGCTCCTCATACTGAGGTATGGTAGAAAAAACAAGATCCGTTTCGGCAGAGAGGCTGGGAGGAAAGACATCCGGCAACGGTTCCCCCGGCGCGGCAAGGGCCTCTTCACGGATTAAAAAAAGGTTATCAAGATAAAAATAGTATTTGCCGTCGTATTTTCTCTTTTCATCAACCTCGATCTTTAGTCGATGGGTCCCCTTTTCAAGGGAAACCGGTCCTAAATCGCACCAATAGTAGGATGGAATATACACCCCTCTCACGTTCATATCCCGACGATAAACGGAGACCGGTTCCCCATCATCCACGGTAAGCCGAAAAGGAGAAGTATAGGAAGTAGAGACATCTTCTCGTGGTCCCGCAGGAGTCCCGCCGTAGAAAAAACGAAACGTTCCTCCCTCTTCTACATACAGAACGTATTCGGCAAAAAAGGGAGACCCGCCTTCGAGACTCTCTGAACGGTTCAACTGTAATGTTCTCGACTTCGAAGCTCCATAATAGAGCGTCGGTTCTACGGCGAAATTAGTTGAAACTGCGTCTTCGCCTTCGATAAAAATGATATTCTTATTTTCATCGGGAAAAACGGCCGTCTGTTTGTCTTGTCCGTAAACAAACGGAGGAAGTATGGTTGCAAAGAATAAAAGTGCCGATATAATACTACTATGTCTCATACAAACTCCTTATCTTATTGTCGAGTAAAATTACTGCTTTATGAGTACGAAACAAATAAAAAAAGTAATAATTGAAGCTGAAGTTTTTATCTTCCTCCTCTTTCTCATTAATATCATCTTTTTTCCCAAAAATCCCGCGTTTTCTTCTATTTATGCTCTTCCCTACTTCATCACAGCCGTTTTTTTTGCCGGCTATGGCGGTCTTTTACCCGGTTTTTTAAGTCTCGGTACAGCCGTTTTCCTTCTCACCGTTCCCTTCCCTTTTGTCAGAAACATTTTTTTCGATACTTCCTTTGCCGGATACTGGACTGAACTCTTTGAAAGAACCATGGCTTTTCTTGCCGTCTTTTTTATCATCACCTACATCTTTTCAATGCAGCAAAATAGATTTACTCGTTCCAACGAAAAGTTAAAGGCGAAATTTCGGGAATTGGCCGGCGCTAAACATCTTATCTCCAATAAAGCGAAGGCATTGGAAGAGGTGAACAACGAGCTGGAAGAGCGGATCTCCAGACAGCAGGAATCGATCACGGCCCTCTATAATCAACTGAAAAAAATCGAGACCGTGAGCGTTTCTACCGTGTTGGAAGTACTCATTGAAACCGTACAAATTTTTTTGAAAGCGTCACAGGTATCAGTCTGGCAGTACCACCCGGCGGGAGAAAAATTACGTCTAACCCAATCGGCCGGTTGGGAAAAGCATGAACATCCTGTTACCGAGCTTCCGGAGGATGGAACGATAGAAGGGTGGGTAGTCAGAAACAATCAACTTTTCTCAATGCGCATGCTTCTCCACTATGCGAATTTGAGAAAAATCGATAAAGGACACAATATCCTTACCATCCCGCTCCACACCGGGACCCATCTTTGGGGAATTCTAAATATCGAGAAGATGCCCTTTTATAAATACAATCTCTACTCCGAACAGATGCTCTATATCATCATCAGTCTTTTTGAGCCGGCATTAGAGAAGGCGGTGGAATACGAATCGATTATTCGCAGAGAAGAGATCGATACCGATACCGGCCTGCCCCTCTTCAGCTCCTTCTATAAGATGCTTCAGGAAGAGGTGCAAAGGATGTCTTTGGAGCAGGGAAAAATGAGCATTATTATCATTGAATTGATGAACTACAACGAACTGGTCCGCCAATTCTCGGAACAAAAAGTGCGGCTTCTCTTCGGTTCGATTGCCCAGGCGGTCGGCGATTCGACCCATCGCCAAGGTCAAGCGTATCACTATAAGCAGGAGGACCAGCTTGCGTTCATCTTTTCCAATCTCGATTACGACGGGGCCTCTCTCTTTTGTTTAGAAATCTTGGAAAAGATGAACGCTTCGGATTGGGTAATCGATCATTCTCCGATCATGCTGGAAGTTATCATTGGATACTCGTCATACGGCGGTGATGAATCCGAGTCGGAGCTTATAGAAAAGGCTGAAAATCTTTTAGAAATGCAGAAGATGTAATGAAATCACAAGGATACGAATATATAAAATACATGTATCGTTATTTCCAACCGCATACGCCAAAGGCGGCGTTGTTGGCGATCGAACAGGGGCTGCTCCCCTATGAGGCGTACATCTATTGGGCGTCATCAGTAAAACCGTTGTATGAAGAGCCGTTCGATACTCACGAAATCGACAGGATCCTGGCACGAACGGAGATAGACCTTGAAACACTTCTTCTTATCATCCATATCCTGCAAAAGCTGATCGTTTCTAAAGATTCGGAAACGGCCCTCTTTGCGGCCGAAAGTCTAAACAGAATAGAAATTCGGTTTACCGACCACATAGAGGAACAGAGGAAAGCAATAGAGAAAGAGCCTCAAAACTCCCGGCTCTACCACCAACTGGGCCGGACCTACTATGAGTTTTCTAAGATAAGCGGAGGACGAGAAACATTACGCAACTTCTATCTTCGCGAAGCGTATGAGCAGATGAAGCACGCATCTTCTCTGTCCGAACCTCCTGAAAAGGAGGATTATCTTCTTACGGTTAATATCCTGATAGCGCTGGGATTGAACGAACAGGCCCATTCGGTTATTCAAAAGGGAATAGGCCGATACGGCATTTCCGTCGATTTTCTCCTGCTTCAAGCGGAAAGCGCATTTAACAGGCGTGCGTTCGCCGTTCTTCTCCCACTCTGTGAAAGGCTTCAACACTTCGATCTGGATCATGAGACGGCACTATTGATTGATTTCTGGAAGGGTGTCACATGAGCGGGAGGCTGCGAATTTGCCTGGTTTCCGAAGGTTCCTATCCGTTTATCACCGGAGGCGTTTCCGCCTGGATGCACGACCTTATCCGAGGTTTACCCGAGATAGATTTTGTCCTGTTTACAATTTCTCCACAGGAGAACCAGGAGATGCATTACACATTGCCG
>CAZJBZ010000234.1:0-7481 GCA_964543975.1 uncultured Spirochaetales bacterium | reverse complement strand
TTACAAATGGAGTTTTAATGATTCAAATCGAACGTTTTCAGGAAGCCATCCGAGAAGAAAAGCTTCAAGGATGGCTTTTTTGCAATATGCGTCATAGAGACAAGGTAGCAGACCGGCTTTTGGATATACCGGAAACCACAATGAATACACGACCGTGGTATTTTTTTATACCCGCGAAGGGGGAGCCGGTTAAAATCATCCACTTGGTAGAGAGTTCGGCACTTGGTCACCTTCCGGGTACGGTCCGGACCTATTTTTCTCGGGACCTTCTGGTAAAAGAGTTATCATCTCTGCCTATCGGAAAAATCGGAGTACAGTATTCCAAAGAGATTACCGCCATATCGTATCTCGATTATGGTACCGCGCTCCTTTTACAGGATATTGGGTTTTCACTGATCTCCTCCGCCGATCTTATTCAGAGAACGGTGGGGGTGCTCACCGCAAGCGACATCGAATCTCATGAAAGGGCCGCCCGACACCTGTATGAGATTGTCGCTCTCGCTTGGCAGAAAATCAAAGGGTATGGACGTTCGGGAGAGACCCTCTATGAGGGTGACATTCATACCTGGATCACCAACGAATTCTCCCACCGGGATCTGCTTTCGGACCATCCGCCTATCGTTTGCGCCGGAAGTAACTCGGCCAATCCGCATTACATGGTCTCCGGTAGGGGCAATGCTGTGAAACCGGGTGATATTATTCTGCTGGACATGTTCGCCAAGGAAAAAAAACCGGATTCAATCTACGCGGATATTTCCTGGGTCGGCGTTTTTTCAGAAACGGTCCCCGCACAGATATCTTCCTGGTTTAGCGCGGTCGTTGAGGCGAGAGACGAGGGGATCCGGTTTATTGAGGAACGAATGCGGAGGGGAGCCCCGGTGAAAGGCGCCGAGGTAGACAATACCGTACGAGACGTCATCGTCGCTCGTAATCTCACCGAATACATCCGTCACAGGACCGGCCACGGTATCGATATCGAAATCCACGGATCAGGAGTCAACCTTGACGGGGTCGAATTTCCCGATCATCGGTACCTCCTGGAGGGCTCCTGTTTTTCTATAGAACCCGGTTTATACGGGAAAGAGTTCGGCGTCAGGACCGAAATTGATGTCTATATATCCGGCGGCAAGCCTGTCATTTCAGGCGGCACCCCCCAGGACGGACCGTTAACTTTGTGAGACCGAAGAGATCAGCAGTCAACCGAGCGGCACCCTCCGAGGCGATTCCTTCCCTGCTCAGCTTTTTCAACGAGTACCGTTCCTTTGTTGTGATCAGTCACGAAGGACCGGACGGTGATTGTGTCGGCGCTTCCCTCGCTCTGGCCGATTTTTTGCACCACTATTCACAAAACACTCTGTCTGTCGCTCTCTATTCTCCCGGGCCGTTTGCACGGTTCGAAATTCAACAGTTTCAACATCACTTTCGCGTTTCGGTGGACAGTGTCTGGGAAAACGCCGACGCCGTGATTGTGCTCGACTGCTCTACGCCGGAGAGAATCGGATTTTTCCAGGACCGGCTGGGGAACAAGCCGGTTGCGGTGATCGACCACCACTCGGCAGGTGAACAGTTCGGGACGGTGCGCTGCATCGATCCGTCCGCGCCTTCCGTCACCTTCCTCATCTATCGGCTGTTCGATTATGTGAACCTCACACCGACAGGACCGACCGCGCGTAATATTCTTTTCGGTCTCTGTACCGATACCGGATTTTTCCGGCATATCACGGAAAACTCTGAACATGTTTTTCAAGTCATCGGACGATTAACGGCTGCCGGGGCCTCACCAAATGAAATGTACAACATAATCAATGGGAATCGGCCCATTGAATCCCGACGATTGTTGGGAACGCTTTTAGAAAGGACCGAATCTTTTTTTGAGGGCAGACTCCTTGTTACCTATGAGAAACACTCCGACCTTAGAAAATTTGACACAAGCCTACGAGATTCCGACACCCTCTATTCCCTCCTTCAGACCGTACATGCTTCTCAGGTTGTCGCACTCCTGAGAGACGAGAAAAACGGCGCATTAAGCGTGGGGCTTCGTTCAAACAACCATATTGATGTCGGAGCAATCGCGAGAGAATTAGGCGGCGGCGGCCACAAAAAAGCCTCCGGATTTACCTGGACGGGGACCGCGGAAGAGGCGAAGACCGCTATCAAGGAACGGTGTAAGCCGTATTTCTGTGCGTTATAGTATATAATACCGGCTCTTTTTCTCTATTCTCATGGTGAATATCATTTTTCACGTTCCTCATTTGTAAATGAATGTAACCACAACTCCATTTCCGGACGGATAAACCTATTGATTTGGCACACTTTTTGCATCTTTCTTTTCTACCTAATAAACATGTCGAAGATCGGTCCTCGCACCCGAAGAGTAAGGAGTATGGTATGATTACAAATTTGACGGAAAAAATACTTCAATACCAAAAGACCGGTTTAGACGGGGACCAGGTACTTCACGAGATAGCGAGGTTCATCTATCTGTATCCTCAAAAGAGATACGGCTGGGACGAAGATGAATGCAGTGATTTCTTCACCTCTTTTTATCCAAGAATATCTTCGCTCATACAAAGATACCGATATAACGGCAAACCGTTTGAAGTATTTTTGGCGGCCACTCTTCGCTTCCGACTTCGATCTTTCGCGGCAAAGCGCAAGAGAGCGGTCCGTTACGACAAACTGATCAGTACACAGATGTACTGGGAAACGGCCGAACAGTACGCTCGAAAAGGTTATGTACCGAGCGACATGACAAAAGAAACAGTTCCCCGGTTGGTCCCAAAAGCGAGACCGTTTTTTCGCGCCAATAGTGAAGGAAAAATAACAGATTTCACATCCAAACGACGTCTCCTTTTTTTGGCCTTGTGCAGTTCAATGCAAATGAGCGGCATCCATATAGAAGCTGTTGCCCGCGCGGTCAATTCCGATCCCACGTGGTTATTTTCTTGCACCGAAGAGTTGAAAATCCGCCTGCGCGCAAGGAGAGAACGGTTACTCGCTTTGCAATCGAGAAGGAACCGCTCATTTGTGCGGCTCTATCAACTGCATAGCGAAATTCAAACCTGCTGTGAACCGGGACAACGAGATTTTATTGCCGGCGCGGTACGAAGGGAAAAGGACAGAATCGTACTCGCCGGTAATGAATTAACGCACGTCCCGGTAACTCCTACTCATAAGGACATTGCGGAAGTACTGCGCATTCCGAAAGGCTCCGTGGATTCGGCCATGCACTATGTCAAGCACGCTCTGAATGAATTATTTAGTGAATCCGCGGAAACGAATCGGAGAAAAGCATAATTGTAAATTTACTTCGGCCCGCCCCCTCAACGGGCTTTTCGCTTTGTTCGTTTTACGATAGTATCGTTTTTCATGGAGTTACTTTTAGCAACGGGAAACCTTCATAAAAAGAGGGAGATGGAAGAGATACTTTCGCCCCATACGATTATCGTACCCTCTCAAATCGGTCTTCCTTTTTACTATGAAGAAACAGGAACAACCTACTTTGAAAACAGTTACGGTAAAGCGGAACACCTCTTTCGGCAAAGCGGCCGACCTGTCATTGCCGATGATTCCGGATTGTCCGTTCCGTCGTTAGGGGGCGAACCGGGAATCCATAGCGCACGGTACGGCTCTGTCGATGGTCATCAAAAACTTGATGACGCAAAGAGGAATCACTATCTTCTGGAAAAAATGAAAACCGTAACGGACCGGCGGGCATTTTTCGTCTGTTGTATGGTCCTCATACTAGAAGAGTTTCGCTTCTTTGTCGCTCAGGAGACGGTTGAAGGCGTTGTTACTACCGAACCGATGGGAACCGGAGGCTTTGGGTATGATCCCCTCTTTTTTCTGCCTGATTACGGCAAAACCGCCGCTGAATTGCCGGAAGAAGAAAAGAACGCTATTTCCCACCGAGGGAAGGCCGGTAAACAGATACAGCGTATACTCACCACATTTTAACACGTAAGGAGACATTTTTATGAGTAATGAAAATACAATACCGTTACGTTCGGAAATTCAGACCGAAGACACATGGGACCTAACAAAATTATTCCCCGACAATCAATCGTGGGAAGAGGGATTAAGACAATTTAAAGAAAAGTCCGCAAGGATTCCGGAGTTCCGGGGCACTCTGAAGGAAGCTCCTGAAACATTGAGACACTGCCTCGATTTTATGATGGAACTGGGTATTATAGAAGAACGACTCGGATATTACGCCCACTTACGGATGTGTGAAGACGGCGGATCGAGTGAAAACCAGGGAAGAGTCGCCAGGTATATGCAGGAAGCGAGCAAGGCCGAAGCACTGGCAAGCTATCAAATTCCCGAAATCCAATCGATTCCGGATGAAACAATGGATCAGTGGCTGCAATCAAATGTTCTCTCGGACTATTCGGTTTACCTCAAAAAAATTCTTAGATTCAAGCCCCATATTCTGTCGGAAAATGAGGAAAAAATCCTCGCCATGCAGTCGGAACCGAACCAGACGGCAAGCAAGACTTTTTCCTCCTTAACCGATGTGGATATGGATTTCGGTACAATCGAAACTCCCGAAGGGACGCGGCCGCTTACCCACTCTACCTACAGTTCCCTTATGTTGAACAAAGAGAGGGAAATACGGCAAAAAGCCTATTTTCAATTTTATAGCCGGTTTGAATCGCATAAAAACACCTTAGCTTCACTATACGCGGGCAGTGTTAATCTGGATATCTATAAATCTCGAGTGAGGGAATATGATTCATCGCGTGCCGCGGCACTGTTTCCCGATAAGATACCCGAACAGGTTTACGCTAATCTTCTGTCTGCGGTCACTGCGAATAGAGACGTACTTCACCGCTATTATCGCCTGCGGAAAAAAATATTGGGTGTTGATACATTACGTCATTACGATGTTTATGTTCCTCTCGTAAAAGACATACAGGTGCATCACACTTATGAGGAGGCGGTCGAGGTTGTCTATAGGGCGATGGAACCGCTTGGCGATGAGTACCGCTCCACTTTGCGGGACGGACTACTCGGCCGATGGGTCGATCGCTATGAAAACAAAGGGAAGCGGTCCGGGGCCTTCTCAGCAGGATCGTACGCGGGCGATCCCTACATTTTGATGAATTACAAAGAAGACGTGCTGCGGGACGTGTTTACCCTCGCTCATGAAGGCGGTCACTCCATGCATTCCTGGTACAGTTCGAGGAACAATCCGTTTCAACACTACGATTACACCATTTTTGAGGCGGAAGTGGCTTCCACTTTCAACGAACAGCTTTTGGCCGCCTACCTTCTGGAGCGGGCCGAATCTGACACCATGCGCGCCTACCTTATCGGGAAACAGGTCGATGATATCATCGCCACGATCTATCGGCAAACCATGTTCGCGGAGTTCGAACACCGGACCCACCGTATGGTGGAGAGCGGTGAACCCCTGACGGTTGATTCTCTCAGGGGTGAATACAGAAAACTGCTGGAAAAGTTCTTTGGTGATGAACTTGTACTGGAAGAGGTTAGCGACATGGAGGGTTTGCGCATTCCGCATTTCTATCACGCTTTTTACGTCTATAAATACGCTACCGGATTGTCCGCCGCTATCGCTTTGGCCCAGTTGGTGCTGAAGGGCGGAGAAAAAGAACGTATCAACTACATCGATTTTTTAAAGTCGGGCGGGTCCCGCTATCCTCTGGAATCGCTGCACTTGGCCGGAGTGGACATGAGCAAGCCTGAGCCGGTTGAAATGACTCTCGCCGTCTTTCGTTCTCTTGTTGACCAGATGGAGGAGATATCACTCTAATGTTGAACATTAGAAGCCTGAAGAAGTTTGCAGGCTCCCTGCTGCCCCTTTTTGTAGCAGCCCACTTTACTCATCATTTGATGAACGCGGTAGCCGTTCCGCTTCTTCCGATGATACGAACTACATTCGACCTCAGTTACACAAAATCAGGCCTCCTCCTGTCCGCGTTTACCTTAACATACGGGTTCGCACAGCTGCCGGCGGGTTGGATCGCCAACCGGATAGGTTCGAGACATCTGATCATCATCGGGATCGTAGGAGTAGGAGTCGCGGGTCTGCTCGCCGGAGCATCCACCAGCTTCATTATGCTTTTTATCGCTCAAATCCTTATCGGGTTAAGCGGTTCCGGCTACCATCCGGCGTCAACGTCGATGATATCCAACTTGACCGCCCCGGATATTCGAGGGCAAGCTTTGGGGATCCATGTCACCGGAGGGAGCGCGAGTCATTTCGTCGCACCGCTTATCGCCGCCGGAGTTGCGGCAGTATGGGGATGGCGTGGGGCTTATTTCACACTAGCCGTACCATCGATAATAATCGGGTCCGTTTTTTGGCTTCTGCTTCGGAACCATCATCGACGTACCTCCGCGGAAGCGGACAACAAAAAACGGACCGCCGAAAAGGAACTTGTTATTTCATGGCCTAGACTAATTACCGTCCTCCTTCTTGTGACGTTAAACGGAGCGACTGTCGGCTCGGTCATGGGTTTTATTCCTCTCTACGCGGTTGACACGTTCGGTCTTTCCGAAGAAAACGCGGCCAGACTTTTGGCGGTCGTGTTCTCCGCGGGTCTTTTGGTCTCTCCATTGGCAGGTTTTTTGTCGGACAAACTCGGCCGCATTCCGCTTCTTCTTATCGTCAGCATCATGATAGGACCGATCGTCTATCTGTTCACGGTGGTCCCTATGGGGCCTCTCTATATTGTGCTCCTTTTAGGTTTGGGTATCTTTCAATTTGTAAGGATGCCTGTATCGGAGTCCTTTATCGTGGCCGAAACAACACCGAAGATACGGACTACGATGCTCGGTATCTACTTTTTCGGCGGCGCCATGGGCGGCGGTCTCCTGACTCCTGTTTTAGGCTGGATGATCGATAGGATAGCTTTTCAAGAAAGTTTCAGAATTATGGCGCTTATCCTCTCAGTTTTAGCAGTTGTCGGGACGGTGGCTATCATTTTTACCCGCAGTCCGGAAAAACGGAGAAAGGTAGCGCAATCCGGCGCTTCGTAACCGGATGGAGGTGGACGATTCCGTGGAATTGCTCGGCGAGGCCCTCACTTGTAGTGGTGAGGTTTTAGGGCCTCCACTTGAGGCGTTAAGGTGCCGGGGGTCGTCTCTTTTAGCGGAAGAAGAACGATAGAGGATGTCAAAAAAAAGACATCGTCAATTTTGTCATGCAAAATGTCATGCAAATTCTAAAGGTCATAGGCAATTCTTGGTGAATGGTTTTTCCTGCATATGATAAATCCACTTCTGCTCGGTCTCTTTCCGCTGCTTCTCTTTTCAACAAGCTTCATGGCAGGAACAAGAATCGGCGTTCTGCCGAATAAGCTGGGTTACAGGTCAAAACTGCTATTGACGAACGGTCAATTTTTTAATACATTTCTTTGGACGGTAAACAGTCCAAGACCGTTGAGGTTGTTTCCGGCAGGAAATGCATAAGAGCGGTCATGCAATAGTTTTCAAAAATGCTGCGGTGGTGG
>CAZJBZ010000233.1:0-7522 GCA_964543975.1 uncultured Spirochaetales bacterium | reverse complement strand
CGGACGGCCTCAAGCTCGCGAGCCACGTCGCCGACGCGAGCCTGGATGCCTTCCGTGGCAAGTTGTCGGGCTGCTTGGTATGCGTTTGCAAACACGGTTCCGGTACTAATGATGGTAACGTCACCGCCTTCCTGCATGATCGTACCCTTGCCCAAGGTAAACTTATAATCGTCGTCATAAAGTACCGGCATTTTAGGGCTTCCGATTTTAATATACACCGGACCATCATGCTCGACTGCGGCATCCACTGCCTTGATGATTTCAACCGGATCACCCGGATTGATGATGGTAAAACCGGGAATCGTACGAAGAATAGCAACATCTTCCAGGGATTGATGGGTTGGCCCTAAATCGGAATAAGTAAGGGACCCACACCGCCCCACAATTTTTACGTTCTGCCTCATGTAACCGGTATCGTTCCTCACCATTTCGAAGGGACGGGACGACATGAAAGTAGCGATGGCCGCCGCAAAGGGTATTTTTCCGGTCGTTGCCAAACCGGCGGCGATCCCGATGACTCCCTGCTCCATAATGCCGAACTCGAAATGTCGCTCCGGAAAGCGCTCCTTAAACGGTCCCATCCCGGACCCGCTGGAGCTGTCCGCGGACAATGCCACCACTCGGGGTTCTTTCTCTCCCACTTCCAGCAGGGCCTTACCGAACGTTTTGCGCGGATCTAACGGTTCACTCATGGTTAAGCTCCTCACCGATGCGATCGAGGTCCGCCCGGGCCTTATCCAGTTCTTCGTCCGTAGGCTTCCAATGGTGATAGTTGACTTTGTCCTCAGCAAATGAAAGGCCTTTAGATTTGACGGTCCGCGCAATGATCATCGACGGTTTGTCTTTTCCGAAAGGAATGCTGCGAGCTTTGCTCACAATCTGATTGAAGTTGTGTCCATCTATTTCGAGAACACCCCACCCAAAGGCTTCCCATTTCTGTTTAAGCGGTTCATAATCCATAACTTCCATGGTGCGGCCGCTGATCTGAAGTGTATTGTAGTCGATGAAGGCAAGGAGGTTGTCCACTTTATGGTGGCCGGCTGCCGCGGCGGCTTCCCAGTTGGAACCCTCGGCCAGCTCACCGTCTCCCATCACCACGTACACTTTGGAATCGAGTTTATCCATCCGCAACCCTATGGCCATACCCACCGCTATGGAGAGACCATGTCCGAGTGCGCCGGTGTTGGTCTCGATCCCCGGAATTTTGTGCATATCGGGATGACCCGGCATCTTCGAGTTGAGCGATCCATACGTATCCAGCAGCTCTTCCGGGATAAAGCCTTTCTCGGCAAGGGTGGCATAGAGGGCCAGGCATTTATGGCCTGCAGACAGTACGAAACGGTCTCGCTCCGGCCATTTCGGATTGTTAGGATCTATCCTCATGACATTGAAATAGAGGGCAGTCAAGATATCCGTGCTGGAAAGAGCACCTCCCACATGCCCTGAACGACTTGCGGAGATCATCCGAATAATTTTTTTTCGAATATTAAGGGCCTTAACTTTAAGGGCATTTTCTTCTGCCGTCGACACCGATACTACGACTGGTACTGAATTAACGCGCATCTGTCCTTTCCTACTGTAACCAACAGTTGTCCTTTTTCCACTTTTACACCGGCATCACCCAACGACACCTCAAAGTTGTAAGCCTTCATATCATTATGTAAGCCATGGAGCGTAATAAGTTTGGAATAATCCGGACATTCGGGTAATTGAAAAACCATAATCACACCGCTTTCACTTTCCTGATCGTGATATTGCCAGCCGTCCCACACATCTTTCGATCTAGGTTGAGGAAAAAGAGCGTAAAAGTCGTTTGCCAAGTAATGTCGAATTTCTTTATATTTATCCATACATTGCGAGGCTATCTCTACATCGCGCTCTTTCCAATGCAGGACACGCTGCCCGAATGCAACTGTTCCTGCAAAATGGCTTAAGAAATTGTAGATGCCGAATTCCTCCTCGCTCTGCTGAATCTCATAAGGTATATAGAGCGAGTTCTGAATATAAACGGCAGGCAGAAAGTTATTAAGCCCGCTCCTGAAATTCCGATTGATGTCGATGTCGAAGGGCTGTCCGATCCCTTCCCAGCCGACGAAGTCGTCCACCCAAACGGAATGGCAACGTTGTAAAATCGCCAGGTCCATCATTTTGCCTCCCGTACCGCACGACTCTATCCATACATCCGGATGTTCTCTCATTATCCGATCGAGCACCTCGTAAAACCCATGGTAGTAGGTCAGTTCCAGGATACCTTTCCGGTCCTCCTGTTCGTAGTAGTCCCAATACAAGGTACGCATGTCGGTATTGATATCGAACCAGATCCAATCGATGTTGTATTCAGTCACAAATCGTTTTAACGTATCGTAGAAAAACTCCCGGCCCTCATCCTTCGAAAGATCGAGAAGATGAACATCTACGATTAGCCTGAGAATATCGTTATATGGCGAGTATTTTCCGTAGATTAATTCCGCGTCGGCTTGAATTAACACGTCTTTATAGTTTTTATAAACAGTCGCGTTTTTATTGATTCGCGGGTCCATCCATAAACCGATTTTCATTCCTATCTCATGCACTTTGTTCACGAACGTATCAAAACCGCTGGGGAAACGCTCCGGGTGGGGTGTATAGTCGCCTAATGTTTCAAACCACGTTTGTTCTCGTTTTTCACCGGTAGCCTCAACAATCCGGAAAGGTGTCTCTTTTGAGAGGCTCTTATGCTTATGGCTTTGGTACCAACCGCCATTGGTCACAAACGCTTCCGCCCCGATCTTATTGACCCGTTTTATCTCTTCAAACAATCCGTTCTCGTCATGATACTTCTCGTGCCCGCCCAATCCTTGGAAGACAACAGGCGGTACGGGTTTCTCGTCGCCGATGGTGGGCAGAAACAGATCATAGAGGGTCCGCCGAAGATGGTTGAAACCATCTTTAACACTACCTTCATAACCTCCGACCGTTACCCAAGGCAGCCGCAGGCATTCACCCTGATACATTTTAAAATCCAAGGTAGGGATGCCGACGCTTATTTTCGTGGTCATTCCGATCCGCAACAGCTCCAAGTCCCACGTGCCGGTCCATTCCGGCCCGAACCAAATACCGCGTCCTTCCTCTGAATAGAGCCATAACGGCATCTGTAAACCGGAGGATTTTCCTGTATATCCGGAGTCAAGTTTGAATTTCAAACCCTTTTTAATTTGAGAATCCCACATATCCAGACAATTTGACGGAAAAGGGAAATTGTCCTTATCATCGATGAAACCGCCGGTTATACCCCGTAACACAGCATTAGGGCTTTCAGTATAATGATCCAGATCGAAGTCAAGAATCTTTATATTGTGGATGTTTTCGGAAATACCCTTTTCGGCGTATAATGAGAGGGCGAATTTCAGGACGGGATAGTTGTCAATATCCATCACTTTGAGCACTACTCTCAACGGCAAATTTTCTTCCGCGTAGGAGAATTCATAGAGATTGTGTTTTTGACGTCGGTAATGCCGACTGCATTCCATTCTGAGGACCGCCCGCTTTCCTCCGGTAAACAGAGAAAATGGTTCCATATTGCCGTCTGTTATTCTAGTTATAATTTGCTTGTTTAAAATCATTGGGTTAATCTCCTTATGTATTGAATAAGCACGCATCTGTCCTGCCCAACCGTTACCTTCAAAGTGTCTTTTTTTGGTTCCACGCTGCCGTCTCCTAATATCACATCGAATGAGTAATCGTCTATATCGTCTTTAATTCCGGACAACGACAAAGCTTTGGTAAACTCCGAACATTTGGGGAGCTGAAATACCATGATAATACCACTACCGGATTCAGGAACATGATATTGCCTGACATCCCATCCATCTTTTTTCTCCGGCAGCGGGCATAACAAGTAATAATCACCTAACAAATAATGGCGAATCCGTTTATAGACATCCATACACTTAGTGGCAATCTCCACGTCCCGTTCCTTCCAATACAGTAGACCCTGTCCAAAATCTATCGTCCCTGCAAAGTGACATAAATAATTATAGATGCCGAACTCTTCATAGCTCTGTTGGATTTTCGTAGGAATATACATTGCATTCTGAATATAGACAGCGGGAAGAAAATTGTTAAGACCGCTTCGGAAGTGTCTGTTGATGTCGATATCGAAAGGTTGTCCTGTTTTATCAAAGCCGACAAAATCGTCCACATAAAATGAATTACAGCGCCCTATTATAGCCAAATCGATCAAAGTTCCACCGCTCCCGCACGCTTCTATCCACACATTCGGATGTTCTCGTCTTATCCTATCGAGAACATCATAAAACCCGTGATAGTACCTGAGTTCCAGCAGCCCCTTACGGTTTTCCTCTTCATAATGGTCCCAATATAATGTACGCATATCGGTATTGATGTCGAACCATATCCAGTCCATCCTATAATCAGTCACAAACCGCTTTAACGTATCATAGAAAAACTCTCGTCCCTCGTCCTTTGCAAGGTCTAATAATGGAATATCCACAATTAGTCTGTACACACCGTTGTACGGAGAAAAATCTTCATAGACCACTTTCGATTCCGGTGGAATTACTGCATCGTTGTAGTTTTGATAGACCTGGGTGTTCTCATGGATACGAGGATCGATCCAGAGCCCCATTTTCATTCCCAAACCATGAACACTATCCACAAAAGTATCGAAACCGCTGGGGAAGCGTTCCGGGTGGGGAAAGTAGTCGCCAAGCGTTTCAAACCAGACAATCTCTCGTTCCTCTACTTCCGATTTAATGATGTTGTCCCCTTTAGATATACTTTTATGTTTGTGGCTCTGGTACCAGCCACCGTGGGTCACAAATGCTTCCGCACCCATCTTATGGGCGATCTTTACTTCATCCAACAAACCTTTTTCATCATGATAGGTATCATGCCCGCCTACACCCTGATAGACGACCTGCGGAATCGGCCTTTCACCATTTACAAGGGGCATGAACAGATTATAAATGGTCCTGCGCAGATGGTTGTAACCGTCCTTGAAGTCTCCCTCGTAACCCCCGATAGTTACCCAGGGCAGCCTGATGCACTCCCCTTGGTACATCTTGAAATCCAGAGCAGGAAGCCCCACACTTATTCTTGTGGTCATCCCAATGCGCAGCAATTCTAAGCTCCAGGTGCCACTCCACTCCGGACCAAACCAGATCCCGCACTTCTCTTCGGTATAGAGCCACAACGGCACCTGAAAACTGGATGATTTACCGGTATATCCGGAATCCAGCTTAAAAGGTATTCCTTTCTTGATTTCCGAATCCCACAGTTTAAGACTGTTTGGAGGAAACGGGAAATTGTCCTTTCTATCGATAAAGCCTCCGGTAATGCCACGGAGGACCGCGTTCGGGGTTTCCACTCGATGTTCGTGATTGAAGTTCAAAATGTTAACATTGTGTATATGACCCGAGATACCTTTTTCCGCGTAAAGGTTAAGGGATAATTTAAGGACAGGGTAGTCATCTATATCCATGACTTTTAAAACTATTCTCAAAGGATGCTTTTCTTCCGAGTAGGAAAATTCGTAGAGAGTATGTCCCTTCCGTCGATAATGCCTTGAACATTCAAGCCTTAAGTTCGTCCGCCTTCCGCAAATTGAGAGGGCAAAAGGTTCCATCCTTCCTGCTTGTATTCGGGTTATTATTTGCTCGTTTGATGTCATTGTCAGTGCCTTTCATTGGAATAGTATTCAGGAGTTTTCTAGAATGATGTCCGCATTCGCTCGGTTCTGGTCTTTATAGGGGATGTACCCCTCATGATAAATTTTCATTTTATTCCGCCATACTTCATCTTTGGTGTTGCGTTCATACATGTCCCGATAACGGGTGCGTTCCACCGCAATCTCGGGGGGTGCGGTGATGTAGATACCCAGATCAGCTTCTTCCCTCAAATCATCATGTAATGCAAACAGTCCTTCGATGATAATCAACCTACAGTCGGCAGGATCATAATCCATTGTTTTCGTGGTTCTTCCGCAAGTAATATCATAGAGACCGCTAACGGTAAAAGGGCGTCCCTCTCGGACTTTGTGCACCACCGTTTTTATCTTTTGCCGGTCGTACCATTCCACCAATCGGAAACCACCGTTTTTAGCATGGTCCGCCCAGGTCTCCCGCAATACTGTAATAAAGGTGTCCGTAGAAAGGAAAAGGGCTTTCTTTCCTAAATACTCGGTGATCTGCCGTCCGAGGAAGGTCTTGCCGCTGCCGATCGGTCCGTCGATACAGATTACAACCACCTCATCTTTCAGCCGCTCCTTCAGCTGGTCCAGACGTTCTTTTAACTCCCCTTCGATCAAATAGGGCAATTCTTTTTTAGATGTGTTTTCCTTCACTTTTAACCTCCTAACCTTACCCTTTCACTGCACCGCCAATAAAACCTTTTTCAAAGTACCGCTGCATAAATATATAAAGAACCATAATCGGTAACGCGATAAGAGCGCACACCGCATATACCTTTGCTATATCAACATGATATTCACCGAAAAGTTTCACCGGAACGACCGTTATAGTCATAGCCTCTTTAGCACGTAAAAAAACAAGCGGAAACAAAAACTCATTCCAACTCATCATTGAAACCCATATCAAAACAACCACTAAAGCTGGTTTCGATAATGGTAAAATAATGCGGCAGAAGATACCGAATTTGCTACACCCATCAATATGTGCTGCTTCCATTAGTTCATTGGGGAGATCATCCATGAAATGTTTTATTATTAGCAGACTGTACGCTACCATGATGGAAGTATAGGGACCTACCAATGAGAATATATTATTGATCAATCCCAATGTTTTTATAATCTGGAAAATTGGAACTATAATTGCTGCAGGCGGAACCATAAGCGCGACTAAGGCAAAATAAAAAAGAGCATCTTTTAAATGGAAATTCATTTTAGAAAAGGCATATGCGGCTAAAGAAGCCGAGGTAAGCACACAGACAACAGTGAGGGAGGTAACAATAATACTGTTTTTATAGTATAGAAATACATTCTCTTGACGAAATAAATAAACATAATTACCGATTCCGGAAGTTTCCAGCGATCGGATAATCATGATTGTGATTGGATATAATAGAATGAAACTCCAAAAAAGACAGATAATGAACCATAATATTTTTGTTGAATTTAGACGTTTCCTCTTTTTACGTAAAGTTGTTTTTACTTGCAGATTCTTCATTGCTTTATCCCTTTGAGAATTACGAGGATTTTTTACCGTAAAGTTTTAATTGAAATATTGTAACTGCCAATGCCAACAATAACAGAATAATCGACAGCGCGCTGGCATATCCTTGTCGAAATTTCGCAAAAGCATTCTCATATATATAAATTGAAAAGAATTGGGTGGCGTTCCCCGGCCCCCCGCCAGTTAAAATGTAGATATTATCAAACATCTTTAACACGCTGATAATACTTAAAATAGCTAATGTGAAATGAGCACTACGCAACATCGGTACAATAATTCGAAAAAATCGTTGGAACTGATTTGTGCCGTCTACAATGGAAGCTTCAATTATT
>CAZJBZ010000232.1:0-7553 GCA_964543975.1 uncultured Spirochaetales bacterium | reverse complement strand
AACGTGTTGGCTCGGATCGTAGATGGTTGCGGTTAATCGGCAGGGACCTGAGGGCACAACAACATTATCCGTAACCGATATGTCTATTTCTCGAAATTTCATTATGGGCGATTTGATAACGGGAGGTCTGTTGTCCTCTAAAGGAGGCAAAAGCAACAAAGGATTGATAAGCTGTTGCAGTTCTCCATCGATTACCCCGAAAAAGAGGGTGGTGCCGTAAGCGAAACCGGTATCGCCGCTCTCCCCTAAAACAGATGCAGCGTCTACCTCTCCAGGAGTTTCAATAACAGATCCGTTACGAAGATGTCCGTATACCGTTTTAAGTTCGCCGTCATGTTCTACAATTATAAAACTACCTAACCCGGAGGGAAGGCGCGAAAAGGGTCCGCTTTCATCGTGATAATAGACTATTTCACCTTTTTCAGAGGGATGGACCTTCTCGCCTTTAGAATTTAGTTTTATTCCTTGATAAAATGTACCGTATCCTTTACTCCCGAATGTCGATGATATGTTTTTTCCGCCGATCGGCCAATCGAATGCGAAACAGAAGAAACTCGGCAGAAGGAATATGATACTAATTATTATACGTCGCACGCGACCTCCGTTCTTCGTTAAGCCCTTAACAAAAGAAAGTTTTAAGAGGACTATCTCACCTGCATATCTAAACGCACTACTTTCTTTTGAAACCCTAAGAAAAGACTGTTTTTTGAGACATTTAAAAAAACATCGCTGCTGTCTATATGAAAATCGGTAACAAGTTTTCTCTTTTGGGGATCAAAGACCGCAATCCTGCAGCCGTCATTATGCTCTAAAGTAAGGAAATGGAGCATATACTCTTTATTCTCGGAAACTGCGATAAGACGCCCCGCTGAATTGATCGGTTCGGAAAATTTTTCACCGTTAAAAAAAACCCGCGGATGTTTTCCCCCCTCAAAATAGACGATATCTCCACTATCGGAAATGTGCATCGCAGCTTCCCGTCGCAATTCTGTCTCCAAAATTTCCGTATAAATCGGCTTATACGAATCTCCCCGATGCTCAAGTACAATGAACCGTTGCGGATGCAGACCGGCAATAACGGCTACAAATTGTTCGTCCCGCGTCATGGTACACCCGTATATTACTTCGATTTTACTGCCGGTAGGAGTAAAGGAAAATACCTTTTCACCATCAATATTAAAAACCATCACTTCACCGCTTAAATTACCAATAATACAAGTATTTTCGGTGAAATCGATACACGTTATGGGGGCCAACAGCTCGCGACGCCATCGAAGGGCTCCTCTGTCGTCATATTCAGCAATACTGTTCCTGTTTGGTGAGAAAACAAACAGACGATTCTCCGCAAAGACCGCGTAACCGTTCGTGTCTATTGAATAATCGATGGACCCCTCTCTGTCCCTAACGACTAAATTTGAAGGAACATTAGAACTGTTAACGAATCTTTCCTGCGAAACCGTTGTATGGTAGAGAGCGCGGTCGAGATACAGGACCTCTCCGGCCGTAGAAAGATAGCCGAAAAGGTGATCACTCGTAAACGGAATTATCCGTCCCGCGTCATCATTTTCAACAGGTAATTCGAAACTGCTCCTTCCCAACTTCATACTTGTCAGATCTTTTATCCAAACGGGATTGAAAACAAGTTCTTTACCAAGAAACGGAGGAAAAAAGAAAAGATAAAGGAAAGCAAAAACAATAATAAACAAAATAACGGTTTTTCTATTGGACATGATGTGATTTCCAAAAACGCCTGATTGCATCCTATATTAATACATGTCATACTGTCAACGAAATATTTAGAAAGGATGGGATTTCAATTTCCGGCTTTTCTTAGAGAAAACCGAAACAGGCTATAGTACGTATATGAAGGAAACATCTATGGATGTCGAGAGTTTATTAAAAACCGCGAAGGAAGCGGCCCGCCAATCCTATTGCCCATATTCCGATTTCCCTGTCGGGGCCGCGCTTCTCTGCTCCGATGGGACCGTTTTTCGTGGGACGAATATCGAAAATCGTTCATTCGGTTTGACAAATTGCGCGGAGCGGAGCGCCATATTTACCGCTCTTTCCGAAGGCGAACGTCATTTTGCAGCCATGGCAATTGTCGGTCTTCGCTCTGAAACACCCCTTCCCCCATGCGGGGCGTGCAGACAAGTTCTAAGCGAGTTTGTTCACCAAGATTTTTCACTCTTTTTCGCGAGGAAAGATTTGAACTATGTCTCTACTACAATGAAAGAACTACTGCCTTATGATGCTCTTCACGATCTGAGAAACAAACATTCTGCCGAATAAACGTGATGGAGAGGCTCACTTCTTTTTTTCTGTTTTTTTTGAATCGTCTTCCATTTTTTCTTTCCACACATCTATTTTGCGCTTTATTTGTTCGCTCTGCTCCGTTTCTCCGATAAGGATATGAAGACGCCTTAGCGCGGAAAGGTAGTCGATTGCCAATTTAAAATCGTCTATACGAAGGGTGGCAAGCTCATACTTCTGCCTGTATCTATCGGAGGCCTGCTGGAGGAGTGTTTTTGCCAGACTAAGATGGGCTATTCTCGTTTCGTATCCTTCTACTCTCGGATCCATCCCGGAAATAATGGTTTTCATATTGATAAGATTCTTGGTTACGGTTGCATGTCGCCCCTCCAACTCGACAAAAGACCATTTCCACTTCGTATTTTCACCGTAGCCGTCTTTTACGGAATTGATGGCGAACCCCATTTTCTGTATCAATTTATATCGTTTGATGTCGTTATAATCGGTAATGAGCTCCAATTTCTCTTGATAATCCGAATAAGGAACATCGATATACGTTGAGACTACTTCCTCTACATACATTAGACTCTTGTAACAATCCTTTCGTGCGCTGTTGAGGAACGCTTCGTTTTTTACCCCAAGCAATCCCACCGAGAGTGCGTTCATAAGGACATAATAGGAAACTCTGTTCAGGACCTCATCGGCTAAAGTGAGTCTTTTGTATTCCGCTCCATTATCTTGAGAATCGATCGTCGACTGGATGCTCTTTTCACGACGCTGCAATGTTTCGATACTGTTCTTATATTCTTTTATTCTATCGAAGTACCGCTGTTTTGCCTCGTTACTAATCTTCCCCATAGGCCTCCTCGCTCTTAGCCGGAAAGAACGCTGTATTTGCGTAGAAGTTCTTCCGCGTGGCTTATTGATGCTTTCGCCGCCGTATCTCCTGAAAGCATCCTGGCAATCTCCTTTACCCGCTTTTCGCCTTCCACAGGTTCAACCCTCGTTATTGTTCTATTTCCTATAACGGTTTTATTTACCCGTAAATGATTATCGGCACGAACGGCAATTGATGCAAGATGTGTAATACAAAGTACTTGTTTATAGTGCGCCACATTATAGAGATGTTCACCAACTGCAACGGCGACCTGGCCTCCGATGCCGCTATCAACTTCATCGAAGATAAGTGATTGAATATGATCGGTTTCCGCAAGGATCGATTTTATTGCCAACATTATTCTCGAAAGCTCGCCTCCGGAAGCGATCGACTTCAGGGGTTTCGCCGGCTCTCCGATATTCGGAGAGATAGTAAACTCTATTCTGTCAAAACCGTTCAAACCACAGATAACTTTACCTGTTTCCGATTTTTTTTGATTTACTTCCGCGGTAAAAACGGCCTTCGGCATTCCTAACTCATCCAAATGTTTCTGTATCTTTATACTCAGCGCTTTACCTGCTTCTTTTCGCAGGTCAGTCAGTTGCCGAGCTTTTGTAGAGAGGGCACGTTCGCGCTCCTTTATTTCCTGCTGTAAGCCGGCCTTATCCTCCTCCCAATGCTGCATCTTCTCGTAGTCTTCTTTGCTTTTTTCTTTATAGACCAGAATATCTTTAATGGTATGGCCATATTTTTTTTCGAGGGAATGGATAGTCATTAAACGTGATTCACACTCTTCCAACCGCTCTCCGCTAAAATCCAGTTCCCGTTGATAATGGCGAATTGAATCACAAACATCCTCAATTTCATAAAAGGCCTCTTCCAATCGTTTTACTTGTCGGCTGAGAGATTGATCGATTTTTGTTATTTCGGCAGCTGCCTCCAATGCGATGCGTAATGTTGCCAAGCTTCCTGAACGATTTTCAGCCGTATTTTCGTTAACGGTTTCCAAAAGGTTGTACAGTTTTTCGTGCTGAGAAAGAATTACCCGTTCATTTTTCAGTTCCTCCTCTTCTCCGGTTCTCAATTCTGCCTCTTCGATTTCTTTAATAGCGAAAGCGAGGATGTCACTTTCTCTCGACCTTTCCCGTTCGCTTTTTTCCATCTGCTCAAGGTCCTTTTTTAAGGAGTTGAGCTGTTGAAATTCTTCAGTAACTTCACGAGATAAATCTTCATGGCCGCCGAAACGATCGAGTAATTTTCGCTGATTATCGGTAGATAAAAGTGATTGGTGTTCATGTTGACCGTGCATATCAAAAAGGAGAGATGTCAGCTCTTGCAGGTCGCTTCTCGTTACCGATGAAGATTGGATGAATATGGAGCCTCTTCCCGTTTTCTTTACTACTCTCCGTATCAGCAATACACCATCTTCCGGTGTAATATCTCGGCTTGACAACCAATCCATCACATCCGAGTTATTTTTTACTCTGATAGTTCCGGATACCACCGTCTCGTCACAGCCGCTCCTAATCGAAGAGGTCTCGCCCTTCGTACCCAATAATAGTCCCAAAGCACCGACAAGGATCGATTTTCCTGCCCCTGTTTCTCCGGTTAAGATGTTCAACCCCTTCGTGAACCGGACTGACAGTTGATCGATAAGAGCGAAATCGGTTACATGTAATTCTTCAAGCATCAGGACCTCCGGACCAATTCAGTTTTGTCCGCAGTACTTCATAAAAATTACGCTTGTCGGAACGAATAATAGAGGC
Organism: uncultured Spirochaetales bacterium; assembly: GCA_964543975.1. GTDB lineage: Bacteria > Spirochaetota > Spirochaetia > SPDA01 > CAZJBZ01 > CAZJBZ01. The sequence goes on along the minus strand of CAZJBZ010000232.1, from coordinate 2,657 downwards.
TTTTTTATCGCTCATCGTGACGGTAATGCGGTCCTCCGGCTGAAGCTTGATGGCGTATTGACCGTCAACAGTAAGCAAGACATCGGTCCTTTGATTTTTATCAACTGTGACAAGCACTTTTTCATTACCGGGAACAACAATAGGCCTATTGGAGAGTGTAAATGGGCTGATAGGATTGATAATAATCGCCTCCATTTCCGGATCGAGAATCGGCCCACCGGTTGCAGCGCTATACGCGGTTGAGCCTGTAGGAGTAGAGAGAATAACTCCATCGGCTCTGTACTCCCCTAATGTGGTATAGGAGAGTGAAACGTGAAGAGTGACAATCTTTGAAATTCCTGCAGCCCCGATAACGATATCATTCAAACCGAGAAAGGAATTAACTATTTTTAAACCTCTTTGTACCGTTGCTTCTACCATTACACGTTTACTAATACCTAGAAAACCGGCCTGGTACTTCTCAAATGCGTCCCTCCATTCGTTTTTTGATATTTCCGTGATGAAACCGAAATTGCCCAAATTTACCGCCAGAATAGGTGTCTGCGCTTGGCTCAATTTTCTGGAGCTGAAGAGAACAGTTCCGTCACCGCCTAACGAGAACGCCAAATCGACATCATGCAGAAAAGAGAGGTTATCGCATTCCGATACATTTTTTACGGTAACTTGGATCCGTTTTTCCGTAAGATACTTCTCAATTTGAGTCACCAAGGCCGCGGCTTCTTGCTTATGATGATTTTCTATGATTAGAACATGGCGAATTGCACGTTTCATCGTCTCTTACCACCCACTATATACGGATGAATCTGTAATTGTAAAGCAGAAAAACAGGAAGTGAATTCTTTCCCCTCTGTTCACGGTAACGTCGAAAGAACTTTGGCAATTGTTTCTATAGTGGATTTTCCCAGCCCGGGATAAAGAGGAAAGAGCAGAGAGCGTAATAAGAGAGAACGGGCAACAGGACAAGGCATTTCATCCAGCTGATAGTTCTCGATTGCCGATCCGAGAAAAGCGGGCAAGGTGTGAATATTTTTCTTTTTGGCGTATTGAACGACATCCTTCATGCCGGTATTGAGAAAGACTGGGAACGAATAATAAATGTTCTCACTGTCATCTTGCTGAAACATCGTTTTGTGTTTTGACCTCATCATCGCTTTACTGAAGACTTTTGCAATTTCTCTTCTAGCGGTAATATAGTCTTCCATTTGATTGAATTGTACCAATCCCAAGGCGGCATTCATATCAGAAAGGAAAGCTTCTTGCGGGATATCGACGCTTCTATTTTTCACCTTCTGGAAATCATTCCGATTACGACACAAGAGGAGGGTCCCGCCGCCCGAAGTGATGATATTATTCGGTTCCAAGGAGATAAGAACAAATCGACCATATGTTCCTATCGACTTGTCAGGTGTATTCCCGCCGAAACTTTGAGAAACATCCTCTATAATCGGAATATCGAAATTCGATAACGTTTCCATGTCGGGGATAAAACCGAGAGGACAATGCACGATAAGTGCTTTAGGATCAAGTGATAAAAGAGATTCTACGGAAGCAGGGTTGATGCATCCATTCTCTTCATCAACATCCGCGTAAAGAACGGTAAATTCTTTTTCTACAAGAATTTTTCTATAAACATCCGGGGATAAGGGAGAAAGGATAACCTTGGAACCCTCTTCAAGTTCAAGACTGTCGAGAGCGATGCCTATGCCTCTGTTGTACTCCCTTAGAGCAATTCCGCCTGCAATGCCTAAAAAGTTTGCAACCGCCGTAGCCAACTTTTTCGACAACTGCCCCGGTCCGATTGTATCGGTTACCAAACATGAGAGAACAGCCTGCATATCGCTTCTTCGAATCGAGGGTTTGAACGTCGGTACCGTCATAGATTATTTCGCTATATTCCCCAATTGACTTAATTCTTTTGGATCAAACAAACGACGTATATCGAGGATTATCAAGTAACCGCCATTTTCTTGGGTTACACCTTGAATGTATTCAGCTCCGATACCCGATATCATCTGAGGAGGCGGTTGAATTCTGTCCTTTTCGACCGTAAGAACGCGGGAGACTTTATCGATGATAATACCGATAAGCATGTTATTTAAATTGATAATAACCATCCCGCTGAGCAGCTTGTCTTCATCGCTCAAATCAGCAGGTTTTAGATGAAACCGTTTATGCAGATTGATTACCGGAATAATACTACCGCGCAGATTAAATATTCCTTCTACGTAGGGTGGAGCGTTTGGAATGGGACGAATATTTTCCTCCCGAACTATTCCGTCCACCTTCATGATATCGATACCGTACAATTCTTCACCCAACTGAAATGTTACCAATTGAACTTGTGAATCATTTTCTGCCATTGCTGCCTCTCTTTGTGGGTAGCATAAAAGAGTTGTCGTTCTTTTTCAATATCTAATTTGTAATATCCTAACGAACTGTATGATCCACATTAATAAAAAATGCCCGGCGATGTCACTGCGCGCTTCCAGCGCTCCGTCTCCGGACGTTCCTCGCTATAGCTGTGGTACGTCCTACGCTTAAGGACATCGCCGGCTGCCTTATCCCAGTGCCGGCCACTACTTTTTTGCAAACAGTGCACATTAATAAAAAATGCCCGGCGATGTCCTACTCTCCCGCCTTTCGGCAGTACCATCGGC
>CAZJBZ010000231.1:0-7560 GCA_964543975.1 uncultured Spirochaetales bacterium | reverse complement strand
TAACTCTCCTACTCATATCTGTAATTATGTTACCACAAGAGAGAAAAGTATGCACGCAGTAAAAAAAATCGTATCTCTTTTTCCATCTTTTTAAAAGCAATAGGCAATAAGCGGTGCTTAAGGACAGCGGTGAATTCGTGGTTCTCGAGTCTATCATTCCGTTCTCCGAGGATATAGATTTTGGTAGTACCGACACAATAACAACAGATAATATATTCTCTTTGTGATAATAACTTTATAACCTAAAATCCCTGTAAATTTATGACGAGGACTTTACATATCCCTTTAAAACATTGAAATATATATAGTTGCTGTTGTCCAAAAACCGGAAGGTCCACATTATTTACTCCTGCAGATGTGCACACAGAAGTTGTATAAGTGTATCCACAATTTTTTTGGCACAAAGAACCGATTCTTCCTGCTACTCTGTTTGAAGGAATTACGGCAAGAAAACTCAATCGTCTTTTTATAACCGAGTCGCAATGGGTTCTTCCGTCAATGCAAAGCGAACTGACTTGCGCCGGCCGTTGTTAATTGAGACTCCGATCGGCCCGAAAAATGGACACAGAGAAATGTTTAATCAACCAGCATCTCCTGGAGAACCGTTTTGACGTGGTCGATCTCGCTCGTCCTCAGCTTACCCAGCTTTTTGAAAAGCCTTTCTTTGTCAACCGTTCGAATTTGGTCGAGCACCACCCAGCCCTCTTTCTCCCGGAATCTAACCTTCACCCGGGTAGGGTAAGGGTGAGATCGTGTGGTCATCGGTGCGATTATCACGGTCGAGATCGTGTCATTCATTTCATTCGGAGAAATGACGGTACAAGGTCGAGTCTTTTGTATTTCGTGCCCTACCGTAGGCTCGAGAGATACGAGGTATACCTCATATTGACGAAAACTCAATAGTCTAATCCCACTCCCAATCGAACTGCTCTTCTTCATTATCCGGGAGAAGCAGCTCATCCTCTCCGTATTCGTGCATTTTTTCGAATGCTTCTCTCCATCCCTTTCGAGCTTGTCGACAAAGCGGTTTTAGTACGATTTCCTTCTCGTGTACCTCCATCTCGAGTTTGTCTTCGATGGAGAACTGCTGCAACACTGCTTTAGGCAATCTTATCCCTCTGGAATTTCCAATTCGTATTACCGAGATTTCCATGCTGTTACCTCAAATGTTATTATAAAGTAATTACTTGAAAAGCGCAATGCCTTTGTGTACAGCGCTAAAAGACCTAATAGGAAGACAGACAGGGATTCAAGCACTTCTCTTCGCCTGTTTTCTCCCTAACTCGAGAAGAAACTCAGGAGCAAAATCCGCTCCGTTTGGCCACTCGACTGTGCCGGTTTCTTCATTTAGATAAACTCTCTTGAAATACTCCTGCTCCTTGAGCTGTTCAAAGATTTCACCCTCCAGTTCATTTTCCAAATCCACTTCTACAGTTTCACCGTTGTTAAACCATATACTCATTTTGTAGCTACCGCTTATTTCGAAACTATCCAGGCTCTTCTTTGCTCCGGCCTTTTCCCAATCCCACACGAGCTCCTGCTTATGGAGCTCCATCCATTCGGAAGTGGGGCGGTTCATAATTCTTCGACAGGGTCCGCGGCACCTCCTTCGGTGTTTCACAGATCATTACAATAACCAGGAATTTAACCAGGGCTTCGAAAATTCCGACCAGGACCGTCTCCCGTTCCGAGAGACTATTTTTGTCTATCCGGTTATATTTGTTCAGAATCCTGGATACAGGATAGGGCAGGTCAGGTGTTTTTATGTCCGACAGGTGTGCCATATTACTTCCTCCAGTTTGTATTATATGGAAAACTTCTTCAGGGCATTTTAATCACCGGGTTGTCGTAGTAGAGCCCCGGCATACAATACCGCCGATACCATTAAAATTGCCATAAAAATAGTTGTTTTCCAAGTGTTGCCCCGTGATGTATTGATGAATCGTAATAGAGGAATGAAGATATTCTGTCCAGAAAAAAAAGCCATCCTTCTGCTCTCCTCCCTTGGGGGCGGTTCCTTCATCTGGGAGGATATCTTTGGCGACTACGGCAACAATTTCTCTCTCTACGGCGACTCCCTGGGCTTAGCCTGGGAGGGGCGCCGTGGTAGGTATGTGGGTCTTCTCAGAATAAACGCAGAAATTCTTCCACGGAAAAAACAGTGATGCCGTAACCAGGTGCTCTTCCTCGTTCCCCGAGGACCGAAGCGAAGAATAGAACCGGAGGGTCTATTCAGCAATTTTGTATACCTGGTTTGCATTATTACCGTATTATTGCCAACTGTTAAAGCGAAATCACAGTATTGCGTTACTGCCCCCCATGGATCATACTAAAGAGGCAATGCATCTGTTCCTTATCCTTACCATCACCCTTGTAACCGCTTCCTTCTCCCTGGGAGGGGCGGCCTACCTGTACCTGCGGTACCGCACCCGGGTTCTGCGGCTGGTGCTGCTGTTTCTGTCGTCCCTGCTGCTGATTGCCGCCGGGTTTTGGATCACCCGGCTTCCGGAGATTGCCTTCCAGACCGCCGAAACAGGTTTTGAAACCGCTGCCAGGCTTTTCCAGCTCGCCGGCGGCGGCCTCAATATCGCCGTTCTACCCTACTTTGTTTCAGCCCTGGTCTCCATTCCCCTGGACCGCCCAGTGAAAGCCCTGCTCTGGGGCTGGAATGGCCTCTTTATTTTCTCAGGCTTCACCATGTTCCTCTTCCCCCGGGTATCCATTACCCCTGCGGCTCTGAGTCTGCAGCAGGCGTTTACCATCCTGGGCACTCTGGTCTTCCTGACTGCGGGCCTTCGGCGGGTCAAGAATATCCACTGGAAAGGTGCCCTGACCGGCTTTCTGGTTGTCAGCGGGGTTTTCCTCATCCTCCTGGTGCTGGATATACTCATTACCCTGCTGCCGATCCGGCCCCTTAACCGGCTGGACAACCTGAGCCTTCCGGTGTACCTGGCTGCCCTCACTCTGGGAACCTTTTTCTTCGCGGGCCGGTTTCTTTCCAGGGACGCCATGGTGAAGGCGGGAGAACTTACCGATGAATGCAGGGAGTTTTACAACCTGACCGCCAGGGAAACGGAAATTATCGGGCACCTGCTGGAAGGAGCCTCGAACAAAGAAATCGGCGACCGACTCTTCATATCCCCGAAGACGGTGGAGAACCACCTGTACAACATCTATCAGAAAATGGACGTAGGGAGCCGTACCCAGCTTATCGGCACCCTGCGTTCCTGGGAGCGGGAAGACTAGGGGATTTTACCCATGGGACATTTTGAGTGTTTTCACCCATGGCCTTCCATCCGGCAGAAAGACATACTTACCTCATGAAGATACAAACCTTTCAGAAAATCCGGGTATCAATACTCACCCTCTCCTTCATCCTCTTCCCGGTAACATTGTACTACCTGTCCCCGGTGGTTTCCATGATGGGAGCGGCCGCCGGGATCGTTACCGGAAGCATCCTGGTCTTCTGCGGCCAGTTTTTTGTCGCCATGTTTTTAGGCCGGAGCTTCTGCTCCTGGGTCTGCCCCGGCGGCGCCATCGGTGACAAGGTGGGCCTGGCACGGAAAAAGCGGCTGCCGCTACGAAGGGTTGCCTGGATAAAATACGCTGTCTGGATTCCCTGGCTGGGAATGCTCCTCTTTTTCTTCCGCCGGGCCGGGGGCATCCAGGCCGTCCGCTTCGACTACGGCACCGAAGGAGGGCTGTCCGTCACCAGCGCCCCGGCCCTGATTGCCTACTCGATGGTGGTGCTGGTTTTCTTCCTCATGAGTCTTATCTTCGGCCGCCGGGCGGGCTGCCACACCCTCTGCTGGATGGCTCCCTTCATGATAATCGGCCGGAAGATCGGCCTGGCCCTCCGGCTGCCGAGTCTACGGTTAAAGACTGACCCGGAAAGCTGCGTGTCCTGCCACAGGTGTACCGCCGCCTGTCCCATGAGCCTGAACGTCCAGGCCCTGGTACAGGCCGGCAATATTACCGATAATAACTGCATCCTCTGCGGCCGGTGTATCGAAACCTGTAAGCGGAACAGCATCACCTGGGCATGGAGGAACAGATGAAACGGATTTTTTCGGTTATCCCGGCGATCCTGATACTCCTGCTTTACACAGCCTGCATTGATCCATCTCAACCGGGGAATCTGGTACCGGCCACGGCGGACGCGAGCCCCGACCTGCCGCAGATTTCCATCACGGTGGCAGGGCATACCCGGGCTGTTCATTACCGCACCTTCGGTGATCCCGCAGATCCGGTACTGCTCATTCTTCACGGCTCCCTCTCCGACATGCGGGCATACCTGCCCCTGCAGGTGCTGTCGGACCGCTACCACGTGGTGATGTGGGACCTCCGGGGAAACGGCCTCTCGGAGCGGGTCACCGCGGAAGAACTGACCTATGAAGCCATGGTGGAGGAGATCAAGGCCATGAAGGACCATTTTTCTCCGCATAATCGGATTACCATCCTGGGCCACTCATGGAGCGCCGCCTTCGCCGCATCCTACATCGGCACCTACCCGGAGGAGGTCCAACAGGCCATTCTGATGGAACCCCCCGGTCTTTCGGGAGAGTTCATGAACCAGGTGGGCCAGGCGCTGAATCTCTTTACCACCGGTTACATGGACATGATGTACCGGACAAAATATCTTACAGCCCTGGAACACGAACTGTTGGATTACGACACGCTGGCTGTTTTACATAGTTCAGTCCGGGACTTTCACTGTGACAGCACCTCACCTCCTCCCTGGCCGGTGTGGAGGGTCGGGGGATACGCGCTGATAGTGTGGGAATCAAACGCCCTGGAGGGAACATCCTTCAGCTATGACTTTACGGAGAACCTTGGCACCTTTCCCCGGGAAGTCCTTTTTGTCGGCACATCCTGCAGCCCCATCGGGTACGACTTCCAGGAACAGTACAACATGACAGCCTTTGATCACGCCCGGATCCTTAGGCTGGAGAATTGTGGACACCGCATACTGACGGAGAAATTCGACGAACTTGTAACGGGCTTGCAGGATTACCTGCTGGAATACTGAAAAGGGAGTTCAACTATGGCAAAGAAACGCTTTTTAATAGTAGCAATCCTTGTACTGGGATCTGGCGGGGCACTACCCCTTTTTTCCGAAAGCCCGGATATCTCTTCCTGCCATGGTGTCTATATAGGTATAAACTCCGATTCCTTCCTGGGAATAGACTTTGGATATTCCCATACCTTTACTGAAAAAGCTCCGGGTGGATTCCGTCTCAGTGCCTATGGTACGGTGAGCCTGCCCTTGCCGCTTGCCATCTCTGAAGGCACCCTGGACACCTTTGAATTCACCGCCGGGGCAAGAGCAGACGCCCCCGTAAGAGGCCCTTTCATCCTTTCCGGCAGTCTGGAACTTGGGGTATTACACCACGCCGACACCCTGGGCATAGCCGTCCCTATCCTCATCTCCGCCAATCTGATGCCCGCCCTCCGTTTCGCTACCTGGCACTTCGGACTGGATCTTCGCACTACCATGGCTGCCGCGACCTATCTGCGCCACAGTAATATGGTAAAAGAGACCTTCCGGAGTATCACCGACGGTGACGGTAAATCCATCGACTCCTCACCGGTAGACGGCTGGTACAGTCCGACGGGCTTTTCCGTCCGCGGCGGTATTGAATTCGCCCATACCCCGGGAGCACACCTGGGCTATCGCATATCCACCGGGCTTGCCTGGTATCCTTCGCCATATACGGGAATGCTTGACGCCATGATGATCGGGCAGATACCCTTCTACCTGGAAACCGGGTTTTCTTATATATTCTGAAGGAGGTAGACCATGGCGCTGATACATTTTTTCCTTTACAACTTCCTGGCGGTTTCATGTCTCTTCATGATTATCAGGATAAACCCGCGGCTGATGCTGCAGGATTACCCGAAGAAGAGGACTTTATCCAGCTGCCCGGCACCGAAGGACACCCGGGGTACAAAAACTACGCCTATCACTTCATTGCCTTTCTGAAGGGGTGTGTGTTCTCGGTACTGGGTTCCCTGCTGTTTGCCGGGGTTATCCGGGGGGTGGTGGGGTGATGTTTTAGCCTGCGTCTCCTTGCGAAAAAAAACTTCCTTTTATACACTGTCGTAAAGGCTATCCTTTTGCGCGAGGATGTAAAAATTGGATGACCTCGAGTTTTCAGCTATCGAAGATTTTCGGCAACGCTGGATGAAAAAGTCTGGCAATGAATCGGTTAAGAACCACAAGCATGAACAACTATTAACCGACACAGAGCTTATTATCGAAGGGCACATTACCTATGCCGCCATCATACTCTTCGGAAAACAAAAATCCCTGGGGAAGTTTCTCGGTCAATCTGAAATAATTTTTGAATATCGAACGAACGAATCCTCCGGACTGCCCCAACAGAGAACTGAGTTCAGAAGGGGGTTTTTCACTTTTTACGATGAACTATGGAAACTGATTGATCTTCGTAACACCAATCAGCATTATCAGGAAGGACTCTTTATCTGGGACATCAAGACATTCAATGAGTCGGCAATCAGAGAGATGATTTTGAACGCCGTTTGCCACAGAGATTACAGAATGGAAGGTTCCGTTTTCATCCGCCAATATCCGGATAGAATAGAAGTAGTAAACCCGGGTGGTTTACCTCCGGGAATTACCTTCGATAACATACTGTGGGAAAAAGCACCGAGGAACAGAAGATTAGCCGAATCATTTTCACGTTGCGGCCTGGTAGAACGTTCCGGTCAGGGGATGAACCGTATCTATGAAAGCTGTATAAAAGAAAGTAAGGCGGAACCGGATTTCACCCACTCCGACGCCGATCACTTCTGGATATCCCTCAACGGAACGGTACGACATCCTGAGTTCCTCCGAATCCTTGAAAAGATTGGTCATGAAACGTTACAGACCTTTTCCACCGATGATCTCATCGTTATCCAAACAATTTTTGAAAACATAAAAGTTTCCTCGCGTTTCGCAAAATCTGTAGAAAAACTCAAGGATGAAGGGCTTCTGGAAAAGACCCCCGGTAGAAAAGGGAAAGAATGGATTTTATCACGGCGCATATATTCTGCGGTAGGGAAATCAGGAACCTACACAAGAAAGAAGGGGCTGGATAGGGAAACAAACAAAGAACTCCTTTTTAAACATATTTATAACAGTGAGCCCAATGGCGCTAAAATGGAAGAATTGCTCCAAGTGCTTCCAACACTTGATCGCCATGCTATAAGATCACTACTTGATAGTCTAAGAAGAGAGGAACGAATATTTGTTGTGGGTTATACAGATGCAGCAAGATGGCATATAGATAAGGGGAAACATATTCAGAATGACAATTAGAGAAAAACGCAATTTTACGCAATTAGTTTAAAGCGTAGAAAGGAAGATGACAAAAGGTCAAAACCGTTTTATAATGGAATCAACACACGCACCGTACCGCTCCCCCGCTGGGGTGATATACATAAAGGGCGCGTTTTTTTATTGATAATCGTGCAGACAAATCATCATCAAATGGTGTACATTTTACTAAAGCAAAAGCCACCACCTTTGGTGGTGGTCACAGTTAGGCTTTGCCT
>CAZJBZ010000230.1:0-7581 GCA_964543975.1 uncultured Spirochaetales bacterium | reverse complement strand
CTGACAATCCCCCAGGTCGTCCTTGCCGAGGCGTTTTTAAGCTTCTTAGGCATCGGGATCCAGGAACCGCTGGTAAGCTGGGGGTTCCTCATGAAAAACGCTCAAAACTTGGAGACATTGGGTTCCCATTTATGGATCCTTATTCCGTCGTTGTTCATTATCTTCGCCGTGTTGGGTTTTAACTTCTTAGGTGACGGCCTGCGGGACGCGGCTGATCCGTATTCCATCGTATAACCTGTTTTAATCCGGGAGCAGAAGGTCGAAGGAAACAGCGAAAGAGGGAAGCAGATAATAAGGAAAGCAGAGAATGGAAACAACAAATAATCATATTCTTGACGTTAAAAACCTGAAAAAATATTTTGCCATCCAAAAAGGCTTCTTCCAGCAGGTTGTCGGCAACGTAAAGGCGGTAGACGGAATCAGTTTTTTCGTCCGAGAGAACGAGGTATTGGGGCTGGTCGGTGAGAGCGGCTGCGGGAAAACGACTGTCGGCAGGACGATCTTACGGCTGTATGATCCCACGGCGGGTGAAGTGTGGTACCGTAACAAAGCAGGAAAACGCGTCGATGTGGCCGCCCTTCCGAAACAGGAGATGAAACCGTGGCGAAAAGAGATGCGGATGATCTTCCAAGACCCGTACAGCTCACTCAACCCCCGTTTTCCTATTAAAGACATTATCGGGGAACCTCTTATTATCCATAAAATAGCTAAGGGACGGGAACTTGAAGACCGAGTTGCCGACCTCATGCGGAAGGTAGGGCTCGATCCCGACTACATGAGGCGGTATCCACATGAATTCTCCGGAGGGCAGAGACAGAGGATAGGACTCGCACGGACCCTCTCCCTACAACCCCAGCTGATTATTGCTGACGAACCTGTCTCGGCACTGGACGTTTCCATTCAGGCCCAGGTACTCAATCTCATGACCGAGCTGAAAGAAGAATTAGGACTCACCCTGATTTTCATCGCCCACGATTTGTCCGTCGTTGAGCATATCTCCGACCGGATGATGGTAATGTATGTCGGAAAAACATCCGAGATCGGGGAGACCGACGATGTGCTTAAGCGCCCGCTCCATCCCTATACCGAAGCGCTCATTTCCGCCGTTCCCCCGGCGGACCCGGGCATTCATCAACAGCGGATCCTCTTAGAGGGAGATGTCCCCAGTCCGGCAACTCCGCCGCCGGGATGCGTTTTCCATCCACGCTGCTCATACGCGGAAAAAATCTGTTCAGAAGAAGAGCCTGAATTGCGGGAGATACAGCCCGGCCATTTCGCGACGTGCCATTTTGCCGATACATTACAACTTCGGGGTATCAAGGAGGTTTCGTAACCGATGGACACAGTGGACAAACGAGAACATACAATGGCTTTTCTCTCATATCTGCTGAGCATTGCAGGAACAGCGGTGGTTCTCTTTAATCCGAAAAGGACTCCTTATGCCGCTTTTCATGCCCGTCAATCGTTGGGTATTTTCTTAATCGAATTGATTATGTCGATTGCGTGGGTGGTTGTCGGTTGGATCGTCACATGGATACCGGTCGCCGGCCCCGTGTTGGCTGTGGCCTTCTTTACGCTGGTCATCGCGACATTTATTGTCCTTATTGTGTGTTGGATACAAGGAATGGTTAACGCCTTAAATGGCAGATTGGATCCGGTCCCAATCGTGGGTGCGTCTATCGCAAAAGTTCTGGTAAAGATTTCCGGTAAAGTTTAGAACTGAAAAGAAGCACATGCCGATAGTCGGTTTTCACTACGGTGGGTCTCGGCGGTACACTGCCGACGTGCAGCGATACGAACATCTTCCGGACGAAGGGACCGTCATCGCACAATTTCTATTTTCGCGTCCGCTTTTAATTCTTTCAGATAGTCTTCCGCCACTCTTTCCAATTTTTTCATTTTTAAATGGTTAAAAAGGGTCGACCGCGCCTCTTCGTAAGGCATCAGTGAACCTTTCCGATGGTCGGTCACCTTAATAAGATGAAATCCGGAATCGGTACGGACAATTTCACTTACTTCCCCTACCGCTAAAGAAAAGGCAGCCTTATCGAAAGCCTCAGGCATCTGATCGCGCTTGAAAAAGCCGATATCTCCGCCGTATTGCGCGCTTGGACCTTCCGAATGTTTTCTTGCCTCCTCCGCGAAATCGGCCCCGTTTTTAATATGCTCCTCAAGGATAGTTATTTTCTCCTCAGCGGCCCGTACTTCTTCTTCATCGGCATCCTTCTCAACTTTTACCAGTATATGGCTCGCTCTGCGTTGTTCCGGTTTTTCAAATACTTCTCTATTATCGATATAATACTCACGGATTTCTTCTTCACTGACGGTCAGTTCGTCCGAAAACCGGCGATGGATAAACCGGTTGATGACCAACTGCCGTACTATGGCATTCCTGCACTCTTCGAGTGAAAGGTCCCATCTGGTCAGCAACTCCTTATAGGCTTTCTTGCCTCCAAACTGTTGCAGTATGGTATTCATCTGACGATCAATCATGGTATCGGTAACGGTCACGCCGCTTTTCTCAGCCTCTTGATAGAACAACTCCTGATTGATCGTCTGGGGGACCACTTGCTCGCGTAGAGCACCTAGATCGGATTGCTTAATCTGCCGACCTTGGGCCTCAAGCTGCTGAACGGTAAAGAAGAGTTCAACGGTAACCCGTCGTTCGGGGACAGGTCGCCCGTTAACGATAAACGCCGTTTTTCCCTGATTGGTCTTGGACCTGTCCGATTGTTCGTCGTCGGTTGTTATTACCTGTCCCGGCCGCTTCTTATTTCCGTCAGCCGAAAGAGTTAAAGTCGGTAAAACGAAAAAAAGACATAACACAATACCGCAAAGAGCGGTTGCTTTGCCAATTCGCATGGTTATTAATGTGCCAATGGTAGACCCGACTGTCAAGGGTACCGTCAATAAGGAGGGGCCGGTAATCATACGCCTATAACCCCGCACCTGTTATCATTAAAAAGTAAAAAAGTAAACCTCCGGCCCCATTGACTAAGTTCAGGTGAATGAGCCCTTCAAAAAAAAGCCCACCTTGCAAGATATTGCCGACATGTGCGGTGTCTCTATAGCAACCGTCTCTATGGCATTGGCCGAGAAGGGCAATATCTCTGAGGAAATGCGCGAGAAGATATCGGAAACAGCACGCTCGATCGGTTATACAATAAGACCGGTCAGACCAAAATACGCTGCTGTTCCTATTCGGGATATCCTTTTCAGACCGCCTTTATCGGAGACATCATCAATGCAATTTCCGGCAATATAATGATAGAAGACATTTTTCCTGTACTCTTCCCGATACCTGTAGCAAGAAATCTCAATCCTGCACAATTATTTAATAAAATAAAAACTTCAGGTGCGGATTTCATTTTCTCGATTCATTGTGCCGACGATTATTTATTCGATAAGCTTGAAGGAATCGATAAAAAGGTCGTCATTGTTAACAACGGGAAATACCAAAACAGGTTCTTTTCGGTATTGGTTGATGATTTCGAAGGCACCTACAGCGGTACTCTGCAGCTAATTAAGAACCAACATAAAAACATTCTTTTTATTAACTACGACCGGTTAGGATACCATTCCGCTACGACAGACCGTTTCTTGGGTTTTAAAAAGGCGATTGACGAATATAATCTGCATTTTCCGGATAAAAATAAAATAAAGCTCGAGATATCGGAACCTGAACAACTTACTCTGCACTTGCGAGAGGCTTTCGGAGGACCGGAAAAACCGACAGCCGTTTACGCTGACGACGATTACCTGGCGCTGCACATCCTCCGGTCCCTATCAACGCTCGGTCTGCAGGTCCCCGAAGATGTTTCATTGATCTGCACCGGCGGGACCATCGATTTCGACCTGCCCAACATGCCCGATATCTCTACCATGCACATCAACACGGCTCTTTTGGGAGATTTAGCTTCAAACCTGATGCTCGAAAGGATTGCAGGCGACCATTCGACAAGACATTCACTGAAAGTCAGCATGCAGTTCAGGGACAGAGGTTCCATAAACCGATTATAGCCGATAGCGAAAGCTTTTTTATCAAACCGTTTTGTCCGGTGTCAATCCATCCACTCGAGGGTAGCAGTCACAGTACAATCCGGAGACTGCGGCGTAACCGGTGGTAGGGTGTTTATCTTAACCGTAGTTGTAACTGTCTGCACCATTGTTGACATCTCTTCCGTCACTGCCTGCTCTTCGGTTACGGTATGGGTCGTTTCCACCTCACTTTCAGCTTTAACGATCTTGATCGGAGTAATCGGCACCTCATAGATTTCCGAAACGCTGCTTTCACCGGCCACAATGGCTCTCTTTTGGAGTAATTTATTTGCTAACAGGACCACCCCCTCGTAGCAGATAAGCGTTTTCCCGTCAAATTCAAAATCCGTTCCTCGTACCGAAGCAATCGATTGCGTAGTGATGAAGGAAAAATCGTGGTTGAGATTATCTGCCTCTTTTACTTTTGCCCGTACACGACCTACATTGAGGTACAACTTGGTCGAAATCGTTTCCTCCTGTTCAAACAGCTCATCCACCCTCATTCTTGTCAGTTGTTTGACCTCAATCGTCGATCTGCCTAAATCGAGTACGGCCATCGAGCCGAATCCGGTTGAAATTGTCGAGCGAAGGGGAAATTCCATCCCTTCCGAAACTTTCCGCCAAACGGTGTCCTCCGGAAATCTTAATTCAACCTTTCCTACTGCACGGTTAACTATGGCCGTGTTTTGGCAAAATGAGGTTGCTGCAATCAGCAACAGTAAAATGGAAATACCGGCCCTCTTTTTCATCAATAGTTACCTCTATTCCTATAGACTGATCGTTAAAAGAAACCTACCGACGGCAGTAAACGGTTTATCGGGGAAGACCTGTTTATGGGGGATGAAAAACCCCTGCGAATATGAAATACCGATCTCAGACGTTATTCTCATTTTAAAAGAAAGGTCGATATTGGTGCCGAGATAGAGTGATGTTGAGGAAGGGTCCACACCCGATTCGGAAATGGCCCCGGTAGTGGACCTAAAACAACCGACACCGCGCGCTTCGAGCTGAATGTTTTGCCATAGTTGATGATCAAACATTGAAAACGGTTTAACCGAATAACTCAGTTCAGGGTAAAAAATATTGCCCAATTGTGGTGAAAAAGCCAAGCCGACACCGGGTCTCGATATGGGGATGAATGTGGAAGCGATTCCACCGGTATTCCCCTCATAAAAGCGGGAATAATCGGCGTCGCCGCTCGAGTAGGTAAAACCGGCTTTGGCTCGCGAATAGAGGAGGTTTCTGTTGAACCACGTAAGCTCAATACCAAATAGTCCGGATATGATCGGGGCATATGAATAGAGGCCCTCTATGAAAGAAAGGGTACTGCCGGTGCCGAAATAGCCATATCCTTCCCAGAAAAACCCATAAAAAAGCGGACCGGATAACCCGACCCCAAAGTAGAAGGTGTGGAGCTTTCCCCCCATATCATCATTATAATCACGAACTTCAGGTTGGATAAGGTCCTCCTTATCTCGTAAATCCTGTTGAAAAATACAGGTAATGTGAACATCCTGGCGTAAAAAAGGTTCGATAAAGGTTGCGCTTATCGTTTCAATCAGTCTTGGAGTGCCAAATATGACATCTTCTAGTAAAGAAGCTGTATAATCGGCCATCGACATGATGATCGTTGATGTCGGTTGTTGAAAAAAACCGCTGAAACCACCCGTTGCTGCTATCGTTACAAAAGGTAAATCGAAAGACAGTTTTATGCCGTCTAAACGGTGATAGAGTATCTTTTTTGAGAATTCGTCAAACGGCAAACGTCCCGCTTTAAATCCCATTTTAAAAGGTGTTTTTTCGAGAAACACAAACGAACCTTCAAATTGAAGCATATCGATATCGAACAGGTAGTATCGGTCTATGTCGAATGTGTAGCTCCCTTGTAAAAAAAACGAAAACTGTTTGCCACCCGGCGTTTTCGCCCAGAGGGTCGCTTTGTTGCTCTGAATGAGTGACGCCTCATCTACTATGGAGTAACCGGTCGTATTGGATACCGCACTACCAAAATCAAATGCATGCCCAATGAAAGAAGACGCGAAAAAGCATAGAACGGAAAAACCGAAAATTCCGAGTTTTCTCATTGGTATGATGACTCCTCATATCGGCGGGTTACATCCCCCACAATTTGGACAATTTGTTGCCCCGGGAGATATTGAAACATCGTAACGGAGTTATCGAGAAACCCTTTATAGACCATTTCTCTCAGCCCGTAGCGGCTCCCCGGAAAGAGGGTATAGAGTATCCCCCCCTCGATCTTAAAAAAATGCATCGTCAAGTACGAAAACTCGCCCGCAAAAACAGGCTTATCTAATGACAACCGGCCCATCTTTATGGAACTGCTTTGCAGAAAGTCAATGGCATCAGCTACAGCAGCATCGTCAGGGATAATTTCAGCAGCGGTAAGGACCAGATATGCCGTATGCCCCAAAAGTGCTTCGTCCTGCTGAAGCAGTTCATCGATAAGTTGGTTGGATTGGGCGAAGAGTCCGATTACCGGAACGAATAGAAATAGAAATACAACACTCTTTTTCACTTTCATTCTCTTTTTCCATTTCTGAACTCATTTTCAAAATAGAGAGATGGAGCACCCGCAGGTTTCGTAGCAAGCCTGACCGGGTTTCCACCCCGAAACAAACCCGAGTACCGAAAAAAGGTAGCACATCATCATAACAAATGGAATAAAAATTAATAAATTTAACCTAATATTAACCTATTTTTAATTATATTTTAATATTTTTCATTAAACTATCCTGTGTTTTCTTTGTCATGTTCTTTTTGTATACAGACCAGTAATTAAAGAAGGTAAAAATGTGAAATCGTCTTTTACATTAGGTTTAGTTGTTTTCATTTTGTTTGCTTTCACGACCTGTAACAGTCCTTTTTTTCCAACTGATACATCCGCATCAACTACGGTCCTTATAAAGAGTTCTTTTACAGCGAACACAAAAAACCACAATGCCGTTTCATCGATAAAAACCCTCATTTTTTCGGTATCAGGCGAAGATATCGACCCTATTGAACGGGCAATCGTTGTAGACCCGGCTGGAGAAATCAATGAAACCTTTCTAATAAAAAAGGGCAATGATCGGTTATTCACCGCGGAAGCTCTCGATGGTGAAGGGCGATTGGTTTACAGCGGCAAAACGACCCAAAACCTTATCGATGGAGCTTTTTCCCTGACCATCCCGATGTATAACTGTGTTCCAAAAAACGTCACGGCGACCGCGGGTACTGAAAAGGTATCGTTAGCATGGGATGAGATACCGGAAGCGTCAGGATATACAATCTATTGGAAAACAAGTTCCGGTGTAACACATACCGATAATAAAATTGTAGACCTTAGCGACACTTCCTATGAACAGACTGGGTTAACAGGAGGAGTTACCTATTATTACGCTGTTACCGCGATGAGAGGAAATTACGAAAGCTGTCTTTCAGATGAAGTATCGGCTACAGCAGCGACAGCTATCGTTTCCCTGCCGGTGACCGGCGTAACGCTCGATCAAAGCACCCTTTCGCTTGTGGAAGGATCAACGGGAC
>CAZJBZ010000229.1:0-7592 GCA_964543975.1 uncultured Spirochaetales bacterium | reverse complement strand
AGGTCCATCAGAGTAATGGCAATCACCCTAAAAAAAAGGTTTGGGTTGCAAGCGATTATTGCATCGGAATATTAAAGGGCGATTTATACACGGAAAAAAAATACTCGCATACACCGAAATATTTAGAAACCGAACCATCCGCGATAAAAACCACTCTTTCAATTGTCAAGCAAATGATCTATGAGGGTAATATCCAATTTTAGTATTATCTATAACAATACACCTTTACAGTAGGTTTTTTTTGTGCTATAATTGTTTCAACTAAAAATATATTTATAGAAATATTTAGCGTTAACAAATTAAATATTCTATGAATAATAGACCTATGTGGAGGAAAATTATGGGACCAACGAAAGTGTGTGAAAATTTTGAAGTATACTACCCCGATAACGAAACAATGCTCGATCAGGATGAAGAGTGGATAGAGGTCTCCACCGGAGAACAAAAGAGAAAAATACGCATACATGATTACGATATCATCTATTCCATTCCCGGCTTATATGAAGAAGTGGTGTACAATAGACTCCAATGCTGTTCCCCGGAAGTGGTTACAAATCTGTTAGCCGAAGCTGTACAAACCGATAACGGACCGAAACCGGAACTCAATGTTCTCGATTTCGGCGCCGGAAACGGTGTTGTCGGAGAATATCTTGCCCGTACACTCAACTGCAATAAAATTATCGGTGTTGATATAATCCCGGAGGCAAAAGAGGCTGCATATAGAGACCGACCTGATGTATACGATGACTATTTTGTACTCGATTTCTGTTCACCGAAACAGGAAGAGAAAAAGAGGCTTGAAGCGTACAATATAAATACACTGGTAACGGTCGCCGCATTAGGCTTTCACGATATTTCTACGAACGCCTTTCTCAAGGCAAGCGAGCTGCTTCCTGAGGGAGGTTGGATCGCATTTAATATCAGGGACAAATTCCTCTCCGATACTGATTGTTCAGGATTTCATACTACAATCGAAGAGATGATGAACGACAGGTTTAAAGTGGTTTCGGTTGAACGGTACTGTCATAGAAAATCACTCTGCGGCGAGGAGCTGCATTACTACGCCATTGTTGCACGGAACGTTTCGAACAGCTCCATCGAAGAGCGAAAACGGACGCTGTCCGAGCTGTGTGCCGATTCCCGATAGGATACCCGATCAAGGGAGGCATTTGCAAAATGGAACATAATACGTTACCAACCATGAATGAGACGGTCACAAACGTCTTCGGGTCAAACCTGTTCGATCTCTCCGTCATGCGGGAGCGGCTTCCCCGCAATGTTTATCAAAAATTGATCGCGATAATCGAAGAAGGGAAGGCACTCGATGCGAATACCGCCGATATCGTCGCCAACGCGATGAAAGACTGGGCGGTTGAAAAAGGGGCCACCCATTTTTGTCACTGGTTTCAGCCGCTTACCGGTCT
This sequence comes from uncultured Spirochaetales bacterium, assembly GCA_964543975.1. Classification (GTDB taxonomy): domain Bacteria; phylum Spirochaetota; class Spirochaetia; order SPDA01; family CAZJBZ01; genus CAZJBZ01. The sequence continues at coordinate 6,168 of CAZJBZ010000229.1, read as the reverse complement.
TACCGCGGAAAAGCATACATCCTTCCTCTCTCCCACCCGGAACGATGACGTTATTATCGAGTTCAGCGGAAAGGACCTGATACGGGGAGAACCGGACGCATCCAGTTTTCCCGCGGGAAGTCTTCGGGAAAGTTTTGAAGCACGGGGATATACCGTTTGGGACTACACTTCACCAGCCTTCATCAAAGAGGACGGAGATAACATCACCATGTTTATACCCAGCGCCTTCTGTTCATACACCGGAGAAGCCCTCGATTATAAAACCCCTCTCCTTCGAACAAACGAGGCAATTAACAGGCAGGCACTCCGCGTTCTACGAGCTCTCGGTGATAGTGAAACAAAACAGGTTTTTGTGACCATAGGAGCGGAACAGGAGTATTTTCTTGTAGAAAAAAAACACGCGGCACAACGGCTGGACATCAAAGAAACCGGCCGGACCCTCTTCGGCGCGCGTCCGCCGAAAAACATGGCCCTCTCGGTCCACTATTTCGGCGCCATCGGGGAACAGGTCGCTTCTTTTATGGCGGAATTGAACAACGAATTATGGAAACTGGGAATATTAGCGAAAACCCAACACCACGAGATTTCTCCCTCCCAGTTTGAGATTGCGCCGGAGTTTTCACATGTCAACGTGGCGACCGACCAAAACCAATTGATCATGCAGACATTACAAAAAGTTGCCGCCCGACACGATCTCGAGTGTCTGCTGCACGACAAACCGTTTTCCACTTTAGGCGGCTCCGGAAAACATATCAATTGGAGTCTTTCCACCGATCGGGGAACCAATTTATTGGACCCCGGCAAAACCCTCCACAAAAATACCGTGTTTTTTCTTTTTCTCTCCGCGTTTATTAAAGCGGTCGATACCTATCCCGAACTCATCCGTGAAAGTGTCGCCTCACCCGAGAATGACTTAAGGATGGGTGCGATGGAGGCACCACCTGCGATCATGAGTATTTTTTTGGGTTCAAAACTTCTCGAACAGTTAAAGGATTTCAGCACCAACGGCACCCTCACTTCACAAAAAGGGGAAGAGATACGGCTTGGGGTGAGGACTATCTCCCCTCTTTCCCGGGACCTTACCGACCGAAACCGGACCTCGCCCATCGCGTTTACCGGAAACAGGTTCGAGTTCCGAACACCCGGTTCCGGACTTACCATTTCCCGTCCCGTTTTTTCGTTAAACACGGCCGTAGCGGACGTTCTTTGCGAAATAGCGGATATTTTAGAAGGGACTTCAGATTGCGACAAAGCCGTTCGCGGCATACTCGTCGATACTCTTACAAAGAATGCACGTATTCTCTACAATGGCGACAACTATTCGGAAGAGTGGATTAAAGAAGCCGAAAAGCGGGGTTTAGCCAACCTTCACGATACAATCGATTCGTTAATCGCCATTGAAAATGAAAAAACCGTGGGTTTATTCGAGAAGCAGAAGGTACTAAGCCGTGAAGAGTACAGCGCTCGCATGGACAGCGCGTACGCCCAGTACGCGGAAACCGTCATCATCGAAGCAAGGACGGCCGTCTCCATCGCTAAACGGCAGGTCCTTCCCAAAGCAATCGACTATTCACAAAAACTCGCCGATGCCTTTTTCTCCGTACAAAGAGCAGGGAGCAATGCAGCTACACACGAAAGAGAATTGGCAAAGGTCTGTGATCTAATCGATCGGCTCCATTCTGCTGTTTCATCTCTCTCAAATTCAATAACTCAACTCGAAGAACAATCGGACCACAAAAAGATTGCGATTTCGGCAAGAGACAATCTTCTGCCTGAAATGCAAAAGGTCCGCGACGCGGTGGACGGTCTCGAGATGATCATCGATGCCGATCTCTGGCCGCTTCCCACCTACGCCGAAATGGTGTACGGCAGGTAGAGAGCAGCCTCTCGGTCTTAAAACAGAAAGCCTGCGGAAATAAACGGCATCAGTCCGCCGCCGGAAAAGCCTAAGGGAAAAATGTGCATCCAATCCACACCTACTTCGAGGAAGATTTTTTTTGTAAAACCGAATTGGGAAGACAATCCCGCCGAGACATACGGATCGATGCTCGAGATTTCACCGCCTTTCGTCCCCTCATAATTGAATTCATGATGATTGTACGTCAGCCCGAACCCTAACCGGGCGTTTGCGAACAGCCTCCGTGAAAAACAGTATTTATAGATTGCTGAAATTCCGGTCAAACCGATCTCCGTACCTATTTCGGCATCGTCGGTCCCGCCGGTCATCAGTCTACCTCCGGTCGAGAACTCTCCGCCGACATAACCGAACCTGGTTTTGATGAAATAGACCGATACCCGGCTTACAAAACTCAACGGAAACAACGTGCCGGGCCAGATCTCCGTATACCAGGAATCGTAGAGTGAAATCCAGGGCGCGTATCCGGCTGAAACAATAATATCCAACGGACGTTCGGTACGCACCGGCAGGACGAGCGGGACTATCCGTGAAAGACCGCCGGGATTTGTCAATTCGAGGGTATAGTGACCTGTGGTAACACATTCTTCGGGAAACTCGACCCGCATTTTTGTGGTCCCGTTCTGTTTTGTCACTGTTCCCACCAAAGGCGTCTCATCTCCGTCGGAATGTTTCAGAACGATCGTTGCATCAGGATCGAGGTCCTTTCCGGCGATGGTAAGTCGAGACTTCAAGTCCTCGAGATACCACGCCTTCGGAAAAACAGTGGTTACGCGAGGCGTTTCGGCCTTTAACACGGTGAAACGCTGCCAAGGGAGATCGATTTCCGGCTTCCCTAGAAAGTTGAAGAGGACCAACTTGTAACGGTAGCCGCCGGGAACCAGATTAAGTTCGAGACGCGGTTCTTCGATCCGAAAGGAGGACACATCCTCTCCTGTCTCCTTCTGCAGAATGAGCTCATAAAAAAGGACATTGGGATCTCCTTCCCATCGCAGGACCTGTGTAAACTTCGGTGTGCCGTCCGGCATAAATTCGAATGAGAACTCTCCCATCACTCCTTGACCTGATCCGGAGGAAGAATCGTCCGCGAGAATCGGCATCGAAACAGAGAAGGCAAAGAGAAGAATGCACCGCCCGATTATTCTGTTGAGAAGGTGGAGTCGATTTCCGGAAATCTTATCGGCCATAAAAGACAGCCCCGCTCTTCATCTCCGGCACACGAATCCGCGGCAAATCGATTGTAAAATCGGCTTCCGCCGCCTTCGCGGCGGGTATAACCACCTCCGCTCCATTTTTCGCAACAGCTTTCACGGTCCATCTGAACCGGCCCCGGTCGAGCAGTGAGAGGTCTTCAAGGGTCCAACTGCATTCGGCGGAAAGCTGTTCCCGAACCAGCGGCTCCATGATCGGACCCTCGATCGGCCCGTTCCCCGACCCGGCGGACGGGCCGTCAAATGGTGCGTCCATCGACCCCGGCACCAATATATCGTAGAGGACAAAACTATAGTGGGTCGCTTCCGGCACCTCTTTCCAGGTAAACCGAAGAAAATCCATCCCTCGTAACTCCTTCGGTCCGAACACGACGCCCGGAGCAGGATCCAGTTTTTCCGGCGGAGGCAGCATATGGCGCACCAACAAAGCTTTTGTCAGAGTAGAAGTAAGACCTCCGGGATTCACCCACTCAAGTGTATAGATACCAGGTGTTAGTGACTGATGGGGAAACTTCACGGTGACCGTCGAAGTACCGGTCCTCTCTACTTCGGACCCCTGAAAGGACGGATGGGCGGGAGCGGCAGAGGTTTGCGAACTGCCTGCCGCGGGGTTGTTCACAGGATTGAGGGTTGTATCGATGCCGCCTTCTCTTGTCAGTTTGATCGTCGCTCCCGGTATCAGGTCTTGTCCCGAAACGGTAACAACCGGACCACGGTTTTCAAGAAACCACACGTTCGGTCCGTGACGGTCTATTCGGGGAATCTCCGCCTTGAGGATCGAAAACTCCTGCCATTGAAGTTCGAGTTCAGGCTGCCTTAAAAGGTTGTAGAAAACAATCCGATAACGGTAATCACCCGGTTTTAGACTGAACCCAAAACGCGCTTCTTCCGTACGCGAAACAGATATTTCTTCCCCGGCGGCTGTCTGCAGGGTGACCTCATAGTAGAACACATTGGGGTCCGCCTCCCAGTGAAGCACCTGGGTAAAACGGGGTGTCCCGTCGGGAAGCAGTTCGAAAAAGTAGTCTCCCGGCTTGTGCTGTATTTCCTGTGCAGGAAGGGGTGGTGCCGACGCGCTTATGAACAGTACAATAATAAGCATGACAATGCATATTCTACCTTCCATAGAAAACCTCCTTTCCACTCGGTTTGCCGACTGAAATTACAGGCAGTTCGATTTGAAATCCGGCTTCAGTGGTCAATCCGTCCTGCTCCAATTCACCCGCCTTGTCAAATGCCAAGGCCGTGAGTGTCCAGCGGTACTCTCCTCTCTGTAAACCGGTAAAATCGTCAAGGGTATAGCTGTTCTCGGTAATAGGCCCCGATTGTATGATCGGGTTTTTATCGATTTGTTGATCTGTCACCCTGCCTGAAGATGGTCCGTCGACTCGGTAGAGTCTAAAATCGTAGTGGGTCGCTCCGGGAACGGTTTCCCAGGAAAAATGTAGTGCCGAGAGGGTCCGGATCTCTTTCGGGCCGAATGTAAATCCTCTCCTGGGGCCCAATCCTGTGGGGCGGGGAAGGGGCGGGATCGTTCGAACGGTAAAACGGTTCGTTTTCAAGGCGGAAATATTGAGTCCGTGAAGGGTTCCCTTGACCGTCCAGTAGTAGGTACCGGGAGTGAGCCGCTCCACCAGCCCCTCTCCCGAGGCTCCGGGAGCGCGGAACAGCACCATCCGTCCCTGAGGATCACTCGAAATCAGAAGCTCGGAATCGTCCGGAGGATCGGGAACACGCCATGACAGATTGATACCTTTCCGTCCTGCAAAGAGTCCTTCGAACTCCGCCCCATTGGCCGGGAAAGAGAGCTCCATCCTGGAAACGGTCTGATAGATAAACGACGTTACGCCCTTATACCCGATGATCCGTGTCGATAGATTCTTATCACGGCTGAATGCCTGCAGCCGGACACGGTAGGAGCCGGAGGGGAAATCCCCAAAAGGAAGCTCGACCCTCATCGCTTCACCGGCCAAGAAGTCACCTGTATATCGGAGCACTTCACTCTCCTGTCGGGCGAATCCTTCGAGGAGAGTGGTCCCTTCAGGGGCAGCTCCATCAGCAATCAAATAGAGCCGGAATTGATAGTAATCGGCGCCTTCAACTTCATCCCATGTGAATGTATAGGAATCTTCCTTCCGTAGATGGAGTTCTTCACCGGGGGCCGGACCGTGGAGCTGCGGCCGAGAAAGCGGTTCCACCACCCTGAACATCCAAGGGGCTGTCTCATGGAGGACCGATCCGTCCGCGTTGACTATACTGATTCGCCAGTACCATGTCCCCGTCTCCCACGGTCTGCCGATGAGGGTACCTGATTCGGACGACTCCTCCCACGCTATAGTCGAAAACGATTCGTCGGTTGAAAGCTGGAAGACGGTTTGTGCAGGAACGTTGGATTTCCACGTGAAACGGGTGTTCCTGATGAGGGAATCCGCAATGGTATAACCATCAGGAGGAAAGGAAAGCCGGACCGTACTGCTGCCGTCAAGCCCTTCCAACCGCCGGACCTCCGAATAGGGAGAGATATTTCCTTCCCCGTCCTTCCAACGGACCGCCCAGTACCATACCCCGGGCCCTGAGAAAATTGCCGCATCACCACCGGTAAGGTTGAGCCAAGGTCTGATAGCGGTTCGAACGGCAACCGTATCAGTCATCTCAGGAGACCCGGCCACGCTCAGCTCATACTCCGCTGCTTCCGGATCGGGGACCCAGGAGAAAGCCATTCCCTTCTCCGCCGCCTCCTGCACGAGGAACAGATAATCGTGATGAGGCATCGTCGCCTCGAGTGCGTTCATCTTCGCCCGTCGGGCGATCGAGAACATCCGCACTTCCGGAGCCGCCTGTTTGCCCACGACATCCATCGAATAGACAGGCAGAACACGCCAATACCAGGTACCCGCTTCAAGTGTATCCACGGTAAGCCAATCGGTAGTCATCCGATTTCTCAGGACAGCTTCTTCGAACGCCGGATCGTCGGCTACCTCGAAGATATGGGCGGTCGCGTTCTCCGCCCGCTTCCAGGAAAACCGGACCTCGGGCAGCTTT
>CAZJBZ010000228.1:0-7660 GCA_964543975.1 uncultured Spirochaetales bacterium | reverse complement strand
CGGTGAGTTCGATGAGCGGGGCTATTATTTCCTTCCTGACGGTACCCCGTACACCGAGACAGAAGAGAATGACTTTGCCGAACAGAATTTAATGTTTTGGCAGGTAAACGGACATTGGCGATTCGGAATCTCACAGGGATTAATCTGGAACCCCTCACTGGAAAGAAATTGGTTGGAAATCTTTCTCTTCTATCGGGGATACTATGAACACTATTTTGAAGCGGAGGAGCACAACCAATTCTTCTTTCAATCGGAGAGACATGATACTGATGGAATGTTTCAAAATAGTATTCTTTTCGGATTATTGGCTGATAATCTGTATCAGGATGCAGAAAGCAAAGTGTATAACGGATATCATACTGAAATTTCCGTAGAGTGGGCCCCTCAGTGGTTTTTCAACGATATCGTCGGTCGTGCCGATTTTGTTCGATTCAATACCACACTCTATTCGTTTTTCCCTATAACCGTCGTTTACGATGAAAACGGTAATCGGGCATTCAGCAGCTATATAGGGATTTTCACATCAGTTGATTTTTATACAGGCACCGCAATACCCCTTCATGCGGCCCAGTCTCTTGGAGGACTCGATCCGCGGATAGGAATGGGGGGGGCGATACGGGGGGTGGATAGTGGCCGGTATTCGACCAAATTCAAATTAGTGGGCAATCTTGAAGCGAGAGGTGTCCTCCCGTCGTTGATTTGGCCCGGTCTCGTGCCCGGCGCTCTTGTCTATTTTGATACGGGCTTCTACACAGATTTCGACGGCGTTACTTCCGGTGCTCTGCTGACTACAGGTTTTGGACTTTTTATCGATTTTTTCGGTTGGGGAGAGTTGGTGGTCTATTCCCATATTTTGTTAAACGAAACAACTGCAGACGGATCTCTTTTTATTCCATTTAACATTGAATTAGGACTTCATTTCTAGATTTCACCGTACCCGGAATTCACTTTCGCGGTCGGTTGTCCATGGATAAGGACAACGATAAGGATTTAAGGTTGTTGATTGTGCGATAATCACTTACTATCTTGTATATGATGAACGGATTGTCTACGAGGGAAGCAGTGTCTGTTCGCGTCAAAGCCGAACTGGTACGTCGATGGTTTGGAGGTGAATGTGGTCCCTGAATTGCTCGCACCTGCCGGAAACCTGGACACAGCAATTGCCGCGCTTGAGCATGGCGCCGATGCCGTCTACTGCGGGTTAAAAAAATTTAACGCCAGAGAGAGAACGGAAAACTTCGATTTTGAAGATTTGTCCCGCCTTCTTCGATATGGACGAGCGAACGGAAAAAAGGTCTATGTGACGTTCAATACGTTAATAAAAGAACAAGAAATCAATGAGGCGTATCATCTGCTTGAACGGATCTCTTCTTTGGAACCTGACGCGGTCATCATTCAGGATTTAGGGATATATAAAATCATCACCAGCTCTTTTCCAAACCTCGCTATCCATGCTTCGACCCAGATGGGTGTCCATAATAGCGCCGGTGTAGAAGTGTTGGAAAAACTCGGGTTCGAACGCGTCATTCTGGAAAGACAGATTACCCTTGATGAAATTAAGGGTATTAAAGAGAAAACCTCACTCGGACTGGAAGTGTTTATCCACGGGGCGCTTTGCTGCAGTTTATCCGGGGTATGTCTCTTTTCTTCGTGGATGGGAGGATGGAGCGGCAACCGAGGAAAGTGCAAACAGCCGTGCCGGCGGAGGTACGTTTCCGATGGGGGTAACGGCTTCTTCTTTTCCACGAATGATCTCTACAGTTTGGAGGACATCCACCGGTTGAAGGAAATCGGTGTCGCTTCACTTAAAATCGAGGGCAGGCTCAAGCGTGCCGATTATGTGGTCCCGGTGGTCGAGGCCTATCGATTACTATTGGATTCTGAAGAGGGGAGTCACGAGAAGGTGTTGTCCGAAGCCCGCTCAATCTTGGGCCGCTCAGGCGGTCGATATTGGTCAAGAGGATTTCGCGAGGAAAAAGAATTCGGTACGGTTATCAACCACACCAGACTCGGGGTTTCAGGTTCCCTCGTGGGAAAGGTGAAGGCAGTCCGTTCCGGCGGTTTTAGTGTGGTACCGAAAGTTCCAATTTCGGTCGATGATGAATTGCGGGTGCAACCCGCTTCAGGGGATGAAGGCCCTTCATTTACCGTTACGAAAATTGATTCGGATGATCCTTCCAGACGTCTGATTCCGGTGGACAGAGAGGGGTTTATCTTCTGCAATAAGACAATTCCTCCTTCGGGATTTGTCTATAAAATCGGCTATTTCACCAAGAGCTACCTGGAGCGAATAAAAAAAATAGGACCGTTCGAAGTAACGGTATCGTTGGCAATCGATATATGGCCAACTGAGTTTGTCGTCCGTACCACAGGTAGTTCCTTCTCTTCGCTGAAATGGAAGAAGGAGGTCTCTTTTCCGGAGGCCCGGACAAAACCACTCGATAAAGTCGGGGTTGAAGCTGAGTTTAGGAAAGATAATTCGTGGTATTCGATTAAGAGTGTTTCCGTTACCATAGAGAGCGACCTCTTCTGTTCTCCGAAAGAACTTCGAAACATTCGTCAAGAGTTTTATGGATGGCTTGAAAAGCAGAAGGAAAGTTTTTGCCGATCTAAGGGGGGGCTAACGGATGAGAAGTTCGATGACTTCACCTCTCATCAAACGACGAATGGGCCCTTGAGAGGGTTCGGTATCGCCCATCGAGATATTTCCCCAAAAACCACTGTTCTGTCGGACTGTGGCGGGGAGGTCGGATCGACCCAAGGGGAGGCACCTGTTCGAAAGATCGAGGCGGTCCTTCCCTCTTTTGTCCCCGAGAATGAACTATCTCAGTTGGTAAAGTTAATAAAGATACAGTATGAAACGGGAGTCAGACGATTTCGAATTACCTCTCTTTACGGGTTTACTCTCCTCCGGCAGTACAAGGGTGTTGAAATTTTCTGCAGTTTTCCTCTGCCGGCCGCAAACAGCTCCGCCTTCTCTCTTCTCTTCAGTCTTGGAGCGGACATGGTCCAAAGTTGGGTGGAACTCGAAAAAAACGCATTGCTTCCGTTGATTGAAAGATTCGGCCCTCGGTGCGAGGTCTATATGCACGGAAGGCTGCCGGTCCTTCAGACGAGAGCAATCCTGCCGGTAGAAGGAAATATTCGTGATACACGAGGTGCGGGTTTTTTTATTGAAAAAAAGGGCGAGATTACCTCTGTTTATCCCGAATCGGTGTTTTCTATTACAGGACAATTCCTAAACGGTAAGTGCTGTTCCCGTTTCTACGACACCACAAAAGCGTCAATTGATGAAGAGAAGATTTCGGTTTTTAATCTATCGAGAGAGCTTGTATAAAGGTGTCGTTCGCGGCGGTTTCCTTAATCAACGGTTCGCGGTCAGTTTTCCGGCTTGTTGAGCCGCCGGGCCCAAGCGGCTTTATCCACCCTTTTATACCGATATCTTTCCATCGCGTCGAGTAGTGGGTCGGGCTCATGATCTTCAAGAATCATCTTTCTGTGGTCTTCGAGAATGAAACCCTTTTCTACCGCGTGTTCGAGAAACGCAAGAAGATCATCATAATAACCCGCAATGTTGAGCAGTCCGCACGGTTTTGTATGGATGTCCAATTGCGCCCACGTAAGGGCTTCGAAGAACTCTTCGATGGTCCCCAGTCCTCCGGGCAATGCGATGAATCCGTCGGCGAGTTCCGCCATCAAAGCTTTACGTTCGTGCATGGAACCTACTATCCGAAGATCGGTTAATTCCTCCAGCGCCACTTCCAGATTGTAGAGCGCCCTAGGCATAATGCCGATAGCCGTTCCTCCGGCGTTCAGCACGCTCCTTCCTATCTGCCCCATCAATCCGACTCCGCCGCCCCCATACACCAAGGTCATTTCCCGTTCGACGAGACTTTCTCCTAATAGCTTTGCCGAATCGATAAACTCCGTTCCGGTCCCGGGACTGGAACCGCAGAATACGCATACTCGTTTCATTATTTCCTGTCCTTAAAAGATTTATTATTTTTTCCTACAGTTCCGATTTCGGCTTTCTTACTGCGCCGTCCTTGTTTTCCTATAGTAAAAAATCCATGGGCAACAAATCGGGGGCTTGAGGTGACGTGCTTAGATGGAAGTAACTCTCATCCTCACTCGCTCTATGAAAACCGTGCATCAATTCAAGCACGTGGTAAGCAAGATCGCCCGATGCTCGGTGCGTTTTCTTTTCCTGAATGGACAATGCCATTTCCATGATTCCGATGCCTCTGCTGTTTTCTGAGAAACCGTGGGTAAGAGGAATCTCATGCCACTCCTTATCGGCATAGCGCTGGAACAGGACCGGTCCGCCGAAAGTGTTCGGATCGGGAACGCTTATGCCTCCTTCACTTCCGTAAATCTCAATACGCGGCAGATGGGCCGCCCAAACGTCGAAGCTGGTTATCACGGCTGCAACCGCGCCGTTAACAAAATCCACGGTCCCCGCGACGTGGGTGGGCACATCAACATCGATAATGGTGCCGTGCTTCGGCTCGCTTGTGATCTTTCGCCTATCGAAGGTCACCCGTGCGGAACCCGACACTTTTTTCGCGGGCCCCAAAAGATTCACGAGCGCGGTAAGATAGTAGGGGCCCATATCAAACATCGGTCCGCCGCCTGTTTTGTAGTAAAACTCCGGATCCGGATGCCAACTCTCATGACCGTGGCACGTCATAAAGGCCGTTGCCGCCACCGGACGTCCGATCCATCCGTCGTCAATCAGTTTACGACATGTTTGAATTCCCGCGCCTAAAAAGGTATCGGGTGCGCATCCGATACGCAAATCTTTCTTTTTCGCAAGATCGACAAGTTGCTTTCCCTCCTCCATTGTAACGGAAAGCGGTTTCTCAACGTAAACATGTTTCCCCGCTTCCAAAGCACCCTTACAGACCGAAAAGTGGGCCCCGGGGATGGTAATATTGAGGATGATGTCGACCTCGGGGTCTGCTAATAGTTCCTCAGTCGAACGGTACGATTTCGGCAGCCTGTATTCGGTGGTTGCTTTTTCGGCGCGTTCCTGTATTAGATCGGCACAACCTAGCAGCTCGACATGTTCGGAGAATACGCCGGTGAGATTTTTCAAATAAATACCGCTGATGTTGCCGCAACCGATTATCCCGATTGTTGGTTTTTTCATAAGTCTCTACTCCTTATAGATGATTACTCGAGCTTCTTGCAATAGAGGGTTCTGTTGCAAGAGCCTCCCTCATTTATACTAGGGAGAGAGTCCGGGGTCAATAAAGTCCTCAGCGCTTACTCTTTACATAAAAAGAGTATCGGTCTACCATTCTTGGCATGGAACCAATAAGAGAGTGGGCTGATAAAATAACGTCATCGGTAGAATCGGTTTTTTTGGGAAAGAAAGAGGTCGTCGAAAAACTATTGGTGGGACTCCTCTGTCGAGGCCACGTGCTGCTTGAAGATGTTCCCGGTCTCGGTAAAACAATCCTGGCCAGGGCGCTGTCACAATCAATGGGAGGGGTGTTTACCAGAATTCAATGTACGCCGGATTTGCTTCCGGCCGATATTCTCGGAGTTTCGGTATATAATCCGAAGGACGCTTCGTTCTCCTTCCGGCGGGGACCGATTATGTCGAATATCGTTCTCGTTGATGAGATAAACCGGGCAACACCTCGGACCCAGTCCGCGCTTTTAGAGGCGATGGCTGAAAACCAGGTGAGTGTGGAAGGGAAGCAGTTAACACTGCCCGACCCTTTTTTTTTAATCGCCACCGAAAATCCAATAGAGTTTGAAGGGACCTTTCCCCTTCCTGAGGCACAAAAAGACAGGTTTTTTTTGACTCTCGATATCGGTTATCCCGACAGGGCAACTGAGGCTAAGATCGTTGAGAACCAAAGGCGGATTACCCATCCCATCACCGATGTAACACCCGTCGCCGACCTTACCGAATTAAAAAGCCTTCAACAGTTCGTTTTTGATGTCTATGTCCATCAGGATGTCCTGAATTACATTTTGGACATTATTCACGCGACCAGAGAACATCCGGCGGTAAAGATCGGTGCCTCGCCAAGGGCGACGCTTGCATTGTATAAAAGCTGTCAGGCATTGGCAGCCTTGAGGGGCAGAACGTATGTTGTTCCCGAAGATGTAAAAGAGATGGTTGTTCCTGTTTTGATCCAACGGGTAATCATCAAAGCTGAGTATGAAGTCAAAGGATCAACGGTAAAGGACCTCATACAGGAGATTGTCGACCGCACAAACGTTCCGATTATCAAGGAAGAGTAGTGAGAAGCGGACGTTTAGTCGGAATAATTTTTGTTCTTATTTTTTTCCTTTTCATTCCCTATTATCCGGTCCAACTGATCTGTTTTGTTCTCATGGCGGTTGTCCTCCTCTCATATCTCTATGCGTTTCATCTCCGGTCCAGTATTACGGTGATCAGGAAGGAGCATCGAATAGCCACCTACCGCTTTCAAAAAATCGTCATGGAATTGGTGATCGAAAACAGGGGGTTTCTTCCGGCCTTCTCCCTTTCGATAATCGATTCATGCGGGGGCTTATACGCGAGCGGAATGGAAAAGTTTGTTCTCGCGGTGCGAGCGAGAGAGAAGAAGACCGTTCGATATGAGATGAAAGGATATCGGCGGGGTGAATATAGTGTCGGACCGGTTGGTGTTATCGGTGCCGATCCCATGGGTTTTTTTATTTGGCATGATTATTTCAATGTTCGCACAAGAGTTCTCATTTATCCGCAAATTTTTCCGGTTCGGTTGGAGCATAAAAAGGGACTTCCCGGAGGTAATCTACGTTCTCACAATCCATTTTATGAGGACGTTACCCAGTATCGTTCGGTGAGAGATTACGTTAGGGGAGACGATCTGAGGCGGATAAACTGGAAAGTTTCCGCCCGTTTCGGTCAGCTGTTTACCATGGAGTATCTGCCCACACTCTACACGCCGATTCTCATTCTTTTAAATCTTAACGTTTCGGATTATCCCAGCCAACACAGATACCGGAGCGCGGAACGCGCCATTGAGATCGCCGCCTCCTTGGCAATGGCGGGAATCAATGCCGGTCAGGAGGTGGCACTTCTTTCGAACGGATACATCGCGGAGGAGGACAGCTATTCAAATGTCGGTTTTGGAAAAACCGCCGGGCATGGAATGGTTATTCTGGAAACGTTGGCCCGCATTCAAGCGTCGATTTTTGATCAGGAGAGCCTTGTCAATCTGTTGACCGTTTTTAAGATTCCGTTTGGTGTTCGCGTCATGTATGTAGGCCCCCCGCTTTCACGGGAACATGTTCACCATATCGCCTCTTTCGGAAAAGGTAATTCTCTCGTTGAATTATTCTATCTCTCCTGGGGACGTGATGATAAAGTACGGGAGGAGTTTACGAAGGTAAAGAAATACTTTATTCCTGAATACGGAGACATCGATCTTGAAAAAAATTGATAGTGCTCGCCTTTTCAAGACGGTTATCCATCCTTCAATCAGCATCGCTCTTTCTTTTTTCTTTTTGATCGTTTTGACCTCGGTTATTGAGAACCTTGTCAATATGCCGAAAACGGGATTTATGTTCATACTCTATCTGATAGTGGTAGGAATCGGAGAAACAGTATTGGGGAATATTCTTTTTACCGAGCATGCCCAACGGGGTAACAGGCTGCGCGAGTTCTTTATAA
>CAZJBZ010000227.1:0-7689 GCA_964543975.1 uncultured Spirochaetales bacterium | reverse complement strand
TTTCGATAAAAGACTTCGGTGTCCGAGGAGGGAAAAAGGGGCTGCGGCGGAAGGTCCGAAAAGAGAGCAAACCGTCTTTTGGAAGACGTGGTCCCGTCAGGCAACCGGACCCGCCAGTACCAGGTGCCCGGAATAACGGCAAGAGAATGCGAGTTGCCCGTTACCGAAGTCGACACGGTAATCGACTCGAAATCTTTGTTGTCCGATAGTTCGAGAATTGCACGCGCGGGGCTTTCGGCGCCGTCGCTTTTCCATGCGAACTCCAGTTCCGTGGTCTGGGCCGGCGCGCCGGCGGGTCCACCGGCGATCGGCTCACCTGATTGCGTGCCGGCCGGTCCAGCGGCCGGTTCTCGGCGTTCGACCAGCAGCCGTGCGTTCTGTTCGGGGAGAAGCGGAAAGAGTGACCTTTCAACGATTTTTGTCTCCCCCGATTTCAAATCGACATGCAGTTCCTTCGCTTCCGCTACGTTTTCGCTTTTTCCGTCGGCGTGGGTGACTTCGATTGCACCTTCCAAAACTTCTACCGAGAACATCTCTCCGCTTCTATTCAGGGATGCTTGCGTTTTCTCAGGGACCTTTATGGTTTTGTCCCCCACAGCTATGGTATAACCTCCCGGGGCCCCCGCTTCACGCTCAGCCCTTCGGTCGGTTTTACGCCCTTCACCGGCAAGGCCGGAACGCCCGACTTCATCCTCCCCATCGGAACCCGAAATGGCGATTTCTCCTCCCAAAAATTCGAAAATGCGTTCCTCTTCTTTGAAGTTGAGCCGTACCATGCTGTTCTCGTAAATATCCAGAGTGGTCCCTTCGTCAAATCGGATAACCGCTTCCGAAGCGTCGGTGGTCCTGAGTGTGTCCGCCTGATAGACGGGGCTGTTGTTCCTGATCCGCTCCCAAACAAGACCTCCCTCCACCCGGCGAGTGGCGCTCAATTTCTTGAAGATGATGGTTCCGAGAGGCGTCTCATCTCTGCGCACGGTACTTCTCCTCGTTTCCTGAATGTAGAAAAAGATGAGAAGAAGGGAGAGAAAGAGGGTCAGGCCGCTTACCCCGACATCACTTGCCGACAATTTCATATTTCACCTCTTCTTTATCGATATCCACTTTGCCTCGAGGGGCCGGTATACCGAGCAGTTTCCGGACCTGCGTCAGCGTCGTCGGTCCCGGAGTGTCTTTGAAATTGATCAGACTGTAGATGGCGAGGGTCCCGGTCTTCCCCTTCACCTTCACACCGGGCATCTTTTTGACGATGACCAGGTCCTTCACCAGTTCGAAGGTGGATTCCGAAATGAGGATGTCGGTACCGAGCGGTTTATTGAGCGCTTCGATACGGCTTGCCAGGTTAACGGCATCTCCGATGACCGTGTATTCCATCCGCTGCAGAGAGCCGATCTGTCCGGCGAGACAGGGTCCGGTATTCATCCCGCAACCAATCCTGATGATCGGTTTGTCCGGTCCGCCGCGGCCGCTGTTGAACTCTAAGAGGGATTCCCTCATCATGAACATGGCGCGGATTGCCTGGAGGACGTCCTCCCGAGGCGATCCTTTGGAAACGGGAGTGCCCCATACGCCCATGATCGCGTCTCCGATGAACTTGTCCACCACGCCGCCGGTCTTCTCGATGCAGTCGACCATCCGGGTCATGTACTCATTGAGGAATTCGACGACCGCCTCCGGGGCAAGGTTCTCCGAGATGGCCGTGAACGAGCGTATGTCGGAAAAGAAGATAGTGGCAGTCTTCCTGACTCCACCGAGTTCGAGACTCCCGGTGAGGGCGCGCTCGGCAATGTCGCGGTTTACGAACTTACCGAATGTCTCCTTCACCCGTTCCCGTTCGGCCAGCCCTTTGCCCATCTGCACGAAACTGTCGGTGAGAAGTCCCAGCTCGTCCCTGGTGGAAGCAACCAGATTGAGCTCGAACTCACCCGCCTCGATTTGACGTGAGGCCGAAACCAACTCCAACACCGGACGGGTCACCGACTTGGAAAAAAACCACACCGCAAGAATTGAAACGAGCAGCACGATGCCGCCCAGATACATGTTACGCCGTGCCAATGTTCGCGACGCGTCATACACAATGGAAACCGGTGTGCTGGTGGTGACACTCACCCGGCCGATATTTAACTTGCGGAATGCACCCAAGAATTCCTCCCCCTCCGCGTCGCGATACCGGGTCTGCATGTTGTCCAGCGGACTTGCCAGGAGCTTCGAGACCAGCTCGGTATTACGATAGTTCACACCCATCTTTACCAACTCGAAATCCGGGTGGGCGATCAACTCGCCGTCGTATCCGACCGCAAAGGTGATTCCCGCGGTACCGGTCTGGACGATCGCTTGAAGGTTCTCGGTTGAGAACAAGACGATCATCGTATTTTTTGTACCCAAGTCCCTGTAGGGTATCACGATCATCGCAGCCGGAATGCCGAAGGCCGTACCGGCATTGCAAACGATCGTCTCCCCTTCCCTCGCCCGCTCCACGACATCCCGCTTCCCTGCGAGATAAGGTTCGATAATCGGTTCTTCAAGCTCGTTCGCGGTAAAAAATTTTGAATTGGTGATGTCCCGTTCACCGGTCACTCTTATGAACGCCACGGACGGGTTCCTGGCAAGGTAATTCGAGATAACCGCTTCTCCGAGTGCCCGGTTCCCGGCACTCTCGCGGAGGGTATCGAAAAGAGAGAGCGCACCCGAATAGACCGAAGTGATTTCACTTTCCATCTGTGCCGCCACCACCTGGCTCAAGGTGAGGGTGTTGTCTTCCGCCCGGGCCCGAGAATCCTCAGAAAAGAACCACGAAGAGAGCCCTGTAACGATTCCCGTGGAGAGTACAACGATGACCGAGATGATTCCGATCAGCTTCACAACGAGGGGAACGCGCACACGCCGTTGAGTTGAGGTCGATGGAGCGCCTTTGCGGCGCGCTGCACTTTTACCGTTGTCTCCGTTTTTGGTTCTTATTCCTAATTTCATCATCTCAACAAATCCTTTGCCCTTCTTCATGGTATCGAATCAATACTGTATGTTTATCCTGTCTATGTATGCAGATTGGGCCCACCAGCCGACACTGATGTAAAACCGGGTGAATGACGTGACAGGGCTGTTAAACGGAACGACGGCTGTGATTAGGCCGCCATCGACATAGAAATCGAATGTCTGTGCTGTAAAGTCGATATTCCGAAACTCCACAAAATGGAATGCTGTGCCCGCGGCATAGACATCAGTGCCGCCTATGACCCTCATATTTCCCGTAAAATCTTCCGTACCGTCCCACTCGAACCAAATTGCCCCATAATTGACGGACGTATTGTCGTCCCCGATGTTGATCCATGGTTGACAGGAATCATCCCAGCTTTTCCTGATGTAAAAACTGATATATTCGGGCCGGATACCCCCGGGGAATTCATAATGCAGACCGTCGAAATATTCCCAACCGGCATTATCTATTATCCTCAGACTCCGTGTTCCGGGAGGTATACAATAAGTGGTCGAAACAGATACCGAATCACCGGTGGTCCGATCATCAACCCAGGTATCCAACCAGGCCCCGTCTTCCCAGTCCTCCGCCCGTATGATGGAAACCGCATCGCTGTAATAACTGGTGCCTCCGACGGTATTGTAGGCTTGAATACGGTACCGGTTGTACATGAAAGGAGAAGCGTTGCTCTCTTCATATGAAGTTCCGGCGACATCGGCGATGCGCGTGTAAACCGGCGTAGTGCCGCCGTAGTCCTTTGCGCGTTCCACAAAATAGCCTGCGGCGCCGGCGACAGCGTCCCACTGGACACCGAGCCAGGTTGCCTCGTCCGTTACGGAGAGGTTTGCCGGTGTCCCAAATGCTTCCCAAAACACGTAGAGTGAAATGTCCGAGGGGCCCATGGCGAACTCGTCGCCACCGATAAAAGTAGGCGCGACCGCCCCGGGATCTTCCGACCAGCCCTTCCAGCCGTAATCCGGGCGGATGAGTCCGCCGATGTTCGCGGATGCAGTCACGGTTTCGCCCGAGTAGTAGAGCGCCGCAGGCGGGACCTCGCCCGCGACCGCGCCGTTGCCGCGGTAGGAAAGGGAATAGGCCTTGATAACGGTCACCGTGTAGAGGGCCGTTTCCCCAGTCGGGGCGGTGACGGTAATCTCAAGCATGTTGCCACCGGCCCCATCGGCGAGTGTCAGCTGTCCTGAGGATATGCCGGATTCAATCGTCACCGAGGGTCCGCCGTTCCAGGTGTAGCTGATCCTCTGCCCGCCTTCCGTGTCCGTCAGTGTCGGAACAAAACCGATGGAAGCCGCTGCCTTTTTTCCCATTACGATGGTCGATCCGGCCGCGAGCGGAGGTACGGTAGCCGCAGTGTATTCATTCGAAAACCCGGCGCCCGTTACCACCAGTTTCGATAGGGTGCAGAGGGAGCTCTTCATCTCTGCGGCGGTAAAGGTCCGCGCCGGCTGGTGGTTGCCGTCGTGGTCGATCCAGGTGTCACTCGTTAGGTTGTCGTAGATATTCACCGATTCTACGAACACCCCCAGCACGCTACCGCCGGCAGCAGTCCGGAACGTGATGAAAAGGTCGTAGGAGTCGCTTGCCACACTTGTGCCCGCGTAGGTCCAGGTGTAGTTCCCGCCGGAAGGCGCTGCCGGGTCCGGGGAGCTCTGCGCGTCGACTTCGACACCCGCCGTCGTTTTGAGAGAGCACTCCACGAACGCTGCTCCCGTGCTTTCGGGCCAGATCATGGTAAACGAGAAATCGCCGCTGCCGCTGCCGGTTGGGGCCAAATCCACAGAAACCGATTCGGCAGCACCAGGGTCGAGGTCCAGTACGGCACTTCCGATCGCTACCGTGTCCACACCGTCGGTCGCGGTCGCTTCAATGGTGATCGCACCCGGGGTAATATCGGCGATGGTGCACATATCGCCGGCAGAGGCAGCAGTGCCGGTCGCCGTCCCTCCCGGATGGGTCACCGTTACGGTAATGGAGGTTATCCCGAGCTCCTCCCGCGGAACGATGGTCCGGGTCCTGACGCCCTCGGCAGCCGGCCCGGCTGCCGAGGTAAAGCTTACCGTGAGGTCCGCACTCAGCAAGCTCTCCTTTTCACCGAGCGGTAACTTGCAGCAGAGCGGTATCAGCAGCAGAAAGATCAGAGCACCTGCCGCCCACAGACGCTGTCCGGCCCTTTCCCTTGTTATCTTTTGTACTTTCATCACGACATCTCCTGGATCGAAGCAGCGTATGCCGACCACCCCGGCGCAGTCTGATACGCTGCCGGCGTTCCCGCGGGAACATAAATGATCATACCTGAGTTATTCAAGAGAAAAACATTGACACCGAGTGTGGGTGGGTTAGTGGGCTTTACGATTACGGAAACACAAGAAACATTTCCGGAAAACGCTTGAAAACCTATACTGGTAACTGAGGAGCCGATTGTTACGGCAGTCAGCATTTCATTGGATTGGAAAGCGATATCAGGGATAGCCGTAACCGAATCTGGGATGATTATAGAGGTGAGACTATCTAAGTTCTCAAATGAAGATTCCCCAATCGTGGTCACGGAATCTCCTATCTCCAGAGATACAATTCCAGTACAGTAGTAAAAAGCTCGATACCCCACAAATTCAACCATACTGCCTATAACAACAGATGTAAGACTGCCGGCCCCGTCGAAGGCATTATCGGCAATAGAAGTAACCGGATACCCGCCGATGGAGTCGGGTATATCGAGACTTGTCGGGGTTCCGGTGTAGCCTGTCACCGTCCCGGTACCCCCTGCAACATCTACTGTTATGGTACCTCCAGGGACAGTGACGGTATTGGCCCCCGCACCATAAACTCCCGGACAGCCGGTTACCGTTACCCCGGCCGATGGATTACCGGCAGAATCGTAAACAGTCAACGTAAAGGTATAGAGTGCGTCATTGACAAGCCCGTCGATCCGCCGGGTGTTGTTTCCCTTCCACACCGTCACCGTACCGGAGCTGCCGCCCGAGTAATCGATATCCACCCGGGAAAAATCTTTTTCCGTCGGACCGTCCCAGGAGAGGGTACAATACCCGTTCCCGATGGCGATTGTTTGACCGGTAATCGCATCAGGGGAGCTGTTCTCCCACACCGCGTAGAGGGTTACACTCGCAGATCCCATGACAAATGTCTCGAAGCCGGTACCGGGGTAAGTGGGCGTAACCGCAGACGAATCGGCAGACCAGCCGAGCCAGGTGTAGCCCGAGCGGGCAAGGCCCCCGGTGTTCGCCGCGACCGTCACCGTATCGCCCGCCGCGTAGGTGGTCGGGGCCGCCGGCACCGTGCCCGAATCCGCCCCGTTGCCGTCGTAGCTTACCGTCGGCGGACCGGTCACCGTCACGGAAATGCTTCCCGCGTACCTCACCCCTCCGTAAACCGCCGTACAGGAGACCACATACCGGCCGTTGGAACTGATATCCAGGTCATACGAAGCGGTCGTCTCCCCCGCGTCCGTGCCGTCCAGGGACCACCTCCAGCCGCTCACCGAAGAACCGGCATCGTTGTAGGTAAAGGTCATCGGGGCGCCGCCGCGGTCCACACTGAGGGTGGTCACCGGAGCGCCCCCGTAGGTAAACACCACCGTTTTATACATAGGGAGTGAAAAACCGACATCCACCGCTCCGTGTTCGGTCCATTTAGCATACAACGTGCGGTTTCCCGTAACCGTATCGGAGCCGAATGTCCACGACGTGGTGCAGGCCTCCTCCCTGTACCATCCGCTGAAAGTAGAACCGGTGCGCGAAGGATCGGCGGGCCGGGAGACAAGGCCCCCGCCGGCTACTTCAACCGACACAACCGCACTTCCGCCCTGAGTGTCGAAACTCACCAACCATGGAATGGTCACAACTGCCGATTCCACCCATGCGGATTCACCGAAATCATTCACAGCACGCACTCGATAGCTGCGTGCAACACCCCGCTCCGTCGAACCAGTATAGCTTTCACTCGTGGCGGCAACACTCACCGGCGCGGACCAACTCGACCCGCCGTCATCGGAGGAGGAGACCTCGAACCCGGTTTCGGTATACGAGGCGTCCGTCCAGGCAAGATCCACCGTCACCGTGTCCGCCGCTGCGATATTCGGGACTCTCGCAGCCGAAAAGTCGGTCGGTGCCGTGGGCGGACCGTTAAAATCCGATGCAGCCAGCGTGATGGTCGCCTCACTCGTCAGATTGTCCCTCACCCAGACCAGCTCGAAAACGGTACTCATCAGGTCTCCCTCCGCGTCGTACATCGTAAAAACCAGGATGTGGTTCCCGGAGGACGCTTCCGTATCGGTATGGGTAACGGAGGGGCCTGCTGTCGTGAGCGGAGGATCTACAACTACTCCCCCGAAGCTTGTTACAACAAAATCCACACCGACCGTTGCCGGCCAGCTTACCGTTACACTAACGTTCCCGCTCCCCGTAGTGAGTGGCTGCAGGGTAAAGGAGAGGGTCACGGCTGTACCCGAAAGCGAAACACCGTTCTGCTCTCCCTCCAACACCGTGTTCCCCTCTTCATCGAGTGCCTGAAGAGTAAAGTCCCATGTTCCGGGTTCCAAAGCGACATCAGCGTTATCCAGTGCGGCAAAAACGGCGAGTACCCTTTGGACGCTTCCCGCCGGCCCGCCGTAGAGAACATAGGCCGATATTTCAGGATCGGCAAACACAATTGTACGGGGTGTTCCTGGAGCGCCGTTTCCC
>CAZJBZ010000226.1:6848-7692 GCA_964543975.1 uncultured Spirochaetales bacterium | reverse complement strand
TGACAACAGCCGCTGTCGGCAAAATCTTTAACGTCTTCTAAAGTATTACACCATTCATCCGCTACGATTTTTACTCTTATACCTTTCCGTTCCAACATATGTCTCATTCGGAGAAGAACCTCGATCTGTTTCGTCTTCTCCCCCATATCGACCGGACCTTCAATGTATAATGGAAACTCTCCTGCCGGTTTTACCAAGGTTGCTAAATATGAAACAATTTTTTCCGGATCGTTGTCGAAGATCATCCCGATTGTTCCATAGACATCGATGTGGAGTGCGGGCCGGTACCGGACCGTTCTTCGCAGAAGCGTAATGCGTCGGGACAGCCACTCAATATATGACAGTAATTTTTCGCCGTCTCTTCCCAATTTCTCTTCAATATTGTTGATAAGACCATGCGGGAGTACATCCGCCTCTTTCACAATCATCTTATCCACATTGATGTAGCGTTCATCACCCGACTGGGCGAAAACAGAGACCGGTTCAGGGATTACGGGAAATCCGTACTCTTCACATAATACTTCAACTTTAAGTCGTCCGGTTGCCTTTGCAACTCCATCCAGTACGGCTTGACTGAGTCCATACCGCAAAGCTGTATGCAATCTTTTACTGCCGTTGGAGAAAGCATCAATTCGTTCACAAGTTTCCCGAAACTTTTTTAAATCCATTCCTTCCAATAAAGGTGTGATCTGCTGTTGTAGGACCGGAATGTATTTCTCCGCAAGGAAAAGAGGGTCTCTGCCCCCGGCACCGGAGTATTGCACCGCCGCGCAATCGCCAACTGCGATTTGACCGTCATCGAGCAGAAGAACGACGGAAATACTCTCTCCGGCCTGCCTAACGG
>CAZJBZ010000226.1:0-6838 GCA_964543975.1 uncultured Spirochaetales bacterium | reverse complement strand
CTTCGCCTCTATAAATAAAACCGTCCTGTTCCGCCCCGGCTTTGATCGCCGATTGATCATCGAAGAAAAAACCGGTTTTCCCTGCCGTGTAGAGTACTTTCTTAATTTTCAACGCGGCCTCCCGACTAATCTTCCTTTGCTGATTGCGTAAATGTCATCGATCACCATCTGGAAGCACGGTTTTCGGTGTTCGTAAGCTGCCCGCTCTTCGATCTTTTCTCTATGGTATTCCGCGGCTTCGGACTCCGACGGCACGTTTCCCCAATCGAACACGCGGATGGCACCGGTGTTGTCCCGTATCGGCAGCAATTTGCCTTGATTGAATTGGGAAGGGGAAAAAGGAACATCCAACACACCTGATTCGAAACCGCGAACAACACCTCGAGCAATGTCACCGTCGCCCTGCTTCAAGACAGCGTAAAAGAGATGTTTTGCCTCTTTTTTAATCATTTCGATTTCATTTCGAAGTGTTTGCGAATCGGGAAACTCTTGATCGGCAAGCATGTTGATAATCTGTTTTGTCGTTTTCAATCCTGAAAGGTTTGCTTCCTTTGTCGGTACCCCATAGGCTTCATGAGGAGTTTTTACAATTACCTTTGTTGCTCTTGAAAAAGCCGCACAACAGCCGCCCCAGCCGATCACCGCAAAAGCTTTTGCCTCGTCCTCCGGGAAACCGCCCATCCATTGATGGAAAACCGTTGTTAATTCGTAATCCGAATAGCCCATTTCTTTAAAGAGCTCGTCAGCCAACTCCCTCAATGTAACGATTGCCGCAACATCTTGAACGATATTGCCCAATTGACCGTATCCTAATGAAACCGATTTTACTCCCTGCCGCAACGCCAGCATTCCTTCGATAACCGCAATCGTGTGACTGATAAATGGCGGCACCAATGTTCCGGAAAGAGGACCGAACGGCTCCCTATTGATAACCACACCGTTCTCTTCATACATTCCGACCAGTCGGTCCACATACTGCCAATCCCTAATCGAACGGTCCAACCCAACTTTCTTCGCGTATGGAATGTTGTACGAAACAGCCCCGCCTTCAAATGAGGTAAAACCGGCGCACAGTGTAATTTCAGCAAGCAAACGGGCATCCGGGGTCCCGTGCCGTATCTCGACCGGTTTATCGAGACTCTCAACAACCTTTCTGCAGAGCGAGACACCATGGTTGACCGCGGGAAAACCGTTTAAAAGGGAGTACCCCGCTTTCCTCGATTTTTCTATTCCCGCCGCCGCTGATTCATATTTATTCTGCCTCGTATAGGCATCAATGGTCGTCGGAAGAAGATCGCTCTCTTCCTGCAAATAGCGGAGAAGACTGATATGTTCGTCGACCAGAGCTACACCCGCCCGCGGCTGCAGAAGGACCCGGTGCTCTTCCCTTGCCTTCCGTAATCGATAGGCAAAAACCTTGTGTCTCGGCAGATTTTTCTGATAATCGATTCCTTCTTCCAGCCGGACACCCGCACCGGTTGGCCAGGACGACAAGACACTTTTTCTCTCCCGATGAAAAGCGTCCTCTTCCATTCGTACATTTGAAACTTCATATGTTGCATCCATTTTACGTACTCTCACCTTTTATTCCACATACTCTATTGATTACTATCCTTTCCGCCGGCTGAGGTATCGGTTTCGTAGCGCCGCGCATAGATATCATTTCGCACTCATCCGAGTAGAGGCGGTTTTCCTGCTCCCCGGGCCTTTCACAAAAGCAGTAACGCCGCTATTGACTGCCTGTTTTGGATAATCCGAGACAATGGTGCCTAAGATTGGTATGAGGTATTCTCCATCACGATAATAGTCCGCGGATTCGGATAGCAGAAGCATCTCCTGAGGAGACAATCTTTCGTTATCGGCTGTAATACGGTCCAATTCGAGACTCCGGAGCGAGCGTTCACCTGAAAGCAGCCCTCCTGTACCGACTATTCGTTGTACGTGGCGGAGATCACGACCCGTTTGTACAAAAGTAGGACCATGCGGCGTATAGACCGTACGTAACGTACCCGCGTGCCTTCTTTCCGCGAGAATAAAACAAAGCTCGGCCATGACCGAATCAAATTCATTTTCCCGTTCATTACAGGGAAGGTAGGTGTGGTCGGCGGCGATTTTTTTAACGTAGCATTCGAATGTTTTTTCCTCCTCGGGTGCGATGAACCGTTCTAAAAAGTGTTGTCCGGCTTCAATAGTTGAGCGCGCGCTCCACCGCATGCCTAAATCGCCTTCGACACTTCTTTTTACTTTCGGTTCAGGCAGTCCGCGGAGCATGGTGCCTCCTCCGGCACAATTTGCCCGTTCAAGCGAAGAATAGAAGTCGGTAGTCGCACCGCCTACATCTATGATGCAGAAATTTTCCCATTCAGGTCTGTACTGCGGAACTGCTTCAACAAAAGAGATAACCGCGGTTGGAGTGGGAACAGGATTCGAACCGACACGATCAATTATCTCATCAAGACCTTTACCGTACACTATCTTTTCAAGAAAAATTTTTTTTATCCGTTCACGTGCCCCCTCAGGCGAAGGTTCGTCTATCTCGGGAAGAATATTATCAGCACAATAGAGATTTTTGTCCCGTAAAATATCCTGAATCCGACTGCTTACCGCGCTATTGCCCGCGTAAATGATGACCGGATCGGACTGCAGTCGTTTAAGTTCTCGAGCGTTATGCAGGTTGTACTCCTCGTTTCCTCCTTCGGTCCCTCCCGCGAAAAGGACAATGTCGGGCCGGAGAGCGTCAATCTCCGTAATCTTCGTTCTGTTCAATTTGTAGGCGTAAACTTTAATCACCTTCGCTCCGGCGCCGAGGGCCGTCACCTTCGCCATTTCGGTAGTCAAGGTGGGAATAATACCTATCGCAACGATACTGAGTCCTCCCTTCGCCGAAGAGGAAAAACGGATTCGCAGCCGAGTCGTTTGTTCCGTACGGCCCTGTTTGTCCGGCGGGGCTTTCCCGCAACGATTATATGCTTCAACCAATTCGTCATGAACTTTGAAAAATCCCGTTGATAATTTTTCGTCAGTCGTAGGAACAGACTTCTTTGCAAGAAGAACAAGGCGTTCTTCTTCTACCCGGAACAACGCGCCCTTTGTAAATGTGGAACCGATATCGATACCGGCGATATACCTGCTCACTGCTCACTTCCAAATCTTTTCCGTATATCTTTCCAGAGGAGACGGACCGCTTCTTCGAGATCATCATCAGGAGTGAAGACCCTGTCAAACCCCATTTTCCTGAACCTCTCTTTTACTACCGCAACATCCGTTTTCCCGATGACCAAGTTGCCGCCCACGTAGAGAATAAGAGAATCAAGACCCCGTTCAATTGCCCGGTCCCGGAATCCTTCACAATCGAGCTCTCCGTGTCCGTATATTGAAGAAACGAGGATGGCTTTCGCGTCAGTTTCGACAGCCGCGTCCAGAAACTCATCGTGCGTGACCATCACTCCCAAATTGAAAACATTGAAGCCTCCATCGGAAAAGATTTTTTCCAGTATCTTATTACCGACCGCATGGCAATCCGAACCGATTACGCCTAATAAGACGGTAGGTTTATCCATCATTCCTCCGGTCAACGATAGACTGGATCCTTTCTTCTATGGTAATCAACGTTCCTCGATCAATCTGATAGTTGAATCTAATAACCTTTCCGCCTTGACGTGTGAAGGCGGCAATCGCGTCGACAAACGACTTTGTTTTTTCAAAAGCAAAATCTGGAGGGATAATCAATACATTCTTGTCGTGTAAAAAACCGTAATAATCCGCATCTTCCCGCTCCATCTCATGAGAAACCTTTTTTAGATCAACATCGAAACCATGCAACCGGTCTTGAATGATCTCAAAAAAGCGCGGGCTGCGGGTAATGACACCGATGCTGACTGTTCCGGGAAGTTTTGCAAGCGCGATAACCGTTTCTTGACTGGGGGAGACGGCAGCCTGAATGACGAATTCTCTGAGTTTTGGAGCGGCTTTCACCACTTCTTCGTAATGTGTTGACGTAGTGAGAATTAGATCAAACTCCTCCAACCTTTTCTCTATATCATTTTCCATGAGACAATCTGAGAGGAGAAATTTGTAGAGATGAACATGTGATAGATACTTTAATTGATTTTCAAAGATGGAGAGTGCTTCCGGATTACAATCGACCGCGGCCACGTCGATTTTCTTTGCGTTTTGTTCGTGCTGCATGAGGAGTAATTCGAAAAAGATGCGGATCTCACGAATTGAAAAATCGAGTTGTTCCAACGTTAGTATGGTATCGTTTATGACGGTCACCGCTTTTTCTTTCCGTGAAACGGTGTAGGTGTCCTGCATCGCGGACACGAAGCATCCTTTTCCTTGAACGGCCGTAATAATACTATCACGTTCGAGCTCTTCATACGCTTTGCTGATAGTACCGCGGGAAATGAAAAGTAGGTCGGCTAATTCGCGTTCCGTCGGTAATTTATCCCCTACTTTCAATTCGCTTTTTTGGACGCTTTCCGTTATTTTTTCGATGATTTGACGATAGACCGGCGTATCATTCTTTTTATCGATTATATTGGTATAGTCCATTATAATCCAATATTAATGGACTATACGGAAATTGTCAAGGATTTTCGTAGTGTGAAAAACTGTACACAAGTTTCATCATAAGACCGGGGTTGTTATCTAAAAAGGATCTGATATCGTTACGCTCAATAGAATAGAGAGAGACGGGAGAACTGTTTTTATAGGTATATTCTGCCGGCTCATCACGGTATACTTTAATCATGGCGCCGAGAAAATCCCCCCTTTGCAGCCGAGCAATCTCTTTTTTACCATCGGTAACCTCAACTTCTCCGTCACGAATAATATAAATACGGTCCAATCGGTTACCTTTCGTTATTATATTCCGTGGTTCCCCACTCTCTTGTTTATGTAAGATTGATTCCAGATAAGTTTTTTGAGTGCTGGAAAGAATACGAAAAAAGGGGCTTGTCGAAAGAACGTTCCACGTTTCACTATCCCGAATCTGTGCCAACTTTTTAAAGGTCCTCTTTAGTTCCGTTCCATTGATAAACGATAGAAACCCCTCTTTATCGATACTATACAGGACTACATCCGTTGCGGCGACTACATCAGCGGAACGGGGCTTATCGTTTAAGAGCGCCGCTTCTCCAAAATAATCGTACACACCATAAATTTTCCTCTGTTCTAAATCATCTCCTAAAACGGAAACATTTCCTGAGCGGATAATATAAAACTTATCTCCGATATCTCCTTTTTTGATGATTTTTGCTCCTTGATGATATTTTTCCTCATTTACAATGTGCAGAAACTCCTGCGCTTTGCTGATCGGCATATCCTCAAAAAAATCAAGGTAGCTCAGGATGCCGAGAATATGGTACACACTGTCAAACTTTGGTGCCTGTATCGGAATTCGTACTGTTTTTTCGACTCCGAATTGCGCGAGATTGAGTGAGGTGTTCGCCGGAAAATCTTTTTTTGCAATATGGTAGATGATCGTTTTTTTCTTAATTGCTTCATCTAAAGAATCCAAATAGTTGATCGGTGTATGAAGAGGAGGGATACCCGCTTCATGATAGATGATATCGGCATCCCACGGAAAGGAGCGTAATTCGTTATATCGATACTCGCTTATAACGCCTTCATCAAGCAGTTTCTTATGCAGGTTCGGATCGTTGTTATGATCGGAAGAATAAACAAGAGTTTTTCCACCGACCTCCAAACGGAAGCCGATTGTCGGGATAGAATGAAGGGAGTAGAAGAAACTGAATTTTGCTCCGTGGATATGAATCGGTTCGCCGATCGTAACCTGTTTAAAGTCGAAAAGTTGCGCGAAATAATTGTGAGATACGGCCGTAAAGGCACAATACTTTCTGAAAAAACTGTCGATAATGGTCTTGGTTGTATAAACGGTTACCTTCACTTCCTCCAAAATTTTTTGGAGTGTTCCCGCGTCATGATCGGCGTGGCAATGCGTAAGAATGATGTTGTCGATTAATTTCGGACTGACATTTGAATCGATAAGCCATTCATTCGAGTTTACGGGAGGGTCAACCATTATTCCGCGGCGATTTATCCAAAGGATGAAACCGGAGGTGTTTTCGGTTGGATCGAAACCGTGGCTAGGTCCTAAACAGGTGACCCCGAACAACGGAGGATCAAACGGCTCCTGTAACCTTTTTCCGATATCGTAGGTTGGATTATATTCAATCGTACTGGGGACCTTCGCAAAAAGCTTCTTATCATAATAGAGATGGTACTCGTGTTCCTTTTCCGCCCGGATAGTCACATCCTGGAGAGTTACCTGTCTGTCCTCGAAAAGTATAAAGTTTACGAGGTCGGTCAGTTTTAGGTTGTTTCGAAAATATTTAAGCTCTTCTTTCAGCGTCGGATACTCTTCTTTCGGAATATTTTCGTTAAAATCTTTCTGTAGATCGATGCGGCGCGGTCCGAAAATCGCTTCTCGTAAGACCCGGGAGAACCTGCGCAGCTGTTCCTTGGTACAGACGATGTAGGTTTTTCTTTTTTTTAAAAAGAAATTGTAATAGATCGGAAATTCTACCTCTGCAACGCTTATACCTTTTATCCAGTTGAAAAAACGATTGGGTAATATAAAAACTCGAGGCACTCCGTGGGGTTCCGTCATGGTATCTTTCACCGTTTCCGGAGGCGCACCGAATTGAAATAGTCCCGCCGGTGTATCGACTACATACCCCCCGCGGGGAAGACTGGTGACAACACTTTTTTTATTCATAACCGCACCTTGTAAAGAGATATCCTTTTAGAGGATAGCCCTTTAACACAATTCTGACAATAATTTTTTTTCTGAGGTGGGCCTGTTTCAAAACAA
>CAZJBZ010000225.1:0-7712 GCA_964543975.1 uncultured Spirochaetales bacterium | reverse complement strand
GATAATATTGCGAAATATCCCCGCTATTTCCCGGTATTATCAAAAAAACCGCAGGTAGGGGAACGGTTCGATTTCAACATTGAAGCGATATTGAAGGCGGACCCGGATATTGTTTTTACGGGAACGAAACAGTGGTATACCCCGGAATTAGAAAAGAAGGTCGAAGGAATGGGTATCGATGTCGTCAGATTACCGTCTTGGGAATATAACCTGGTCTGTTCCGGTATCTTGACCTTGGGATATATTCTTGATCTTGAAGAGCAAGCGTTCGCGTATCAGCGTTGGCACGACAGTATCGTTGGTGATATTCGAAAACCGTTATCAAAAATATCGAAAACGGAGAAAGTACGGGTCTATATGGACAGACCGGGTGATACATCGGTCGGGAAGGGGAGCGGTTACGCCGAGGTCGTGGAAATGGCCGGCGGTCTAAACATGGCTTCGGAATTGGATGGAGGGACCTACCCTGAGGTAGATCCGGAATGGGTCATCCAAAAAAACCCTCGTGTAATTGTCGGTATTTCGTTTCAGGGCAGCTATGAATCCGATGATCCCACAATACTCGATGAGCGGTATGATGAGATATCGGCAAAATTCAAGTTTACTGATGCCGTTCAGAACGACCGGGTCCACATCAGCCATTATGATATCATGCTGGGGCCCTCCTATGTTGTCGGCTTGGCGTTTCTCGCAAGCTGGTTCTATCCCGATCACGTAACAGGGGTAGTTCCGTCTGCCATTCATCAAGATTATGTTGATCAGTTTTGCGGAGATTTGGAGTTTACTATAGAAGAACAGGGAGTGTTTATCCGTTGAAAGAAGCGATTATAGACTATTGGAGCAGAGGTTCTAAAGGATACGACAGTTATGTCCGGAAAAGCCTTGCATACAAAAGAGAACGAAGAGCATGGCAAGATATCTTCGTTGATGTTTTGGGCACACAGAAGCAACGGATATTGGATGTAGGTACCGGGCCGGGAATAGTCGCTTTCCAGTTGGCGGAGTTGGGACATGACATTACCGCCGTGGACTTGTCGGAAGAGATGTTAGATAAGGCCCGCGATAACGCGAAGCGGTATGGTCTATCGATACGTTTTGAAAAGGCGGATGCCGAAACTCTGCCTTTCGATGACGGTTCGTTCGATGTCGTTATCAACCGGTTTGTCTTATGGACGCTTCCCAACCCGGAGAAAGCGCTCTTGGAATGGCGGCGGGTAGTGAAACCGGGTGGAAAAATCGTCTACATCGACGGTAATTGGTATTCCGATATGCATGAATCACCTCGCAGGAAGAGGGGGTATTACTTCGGACGGCTGCTTGTAATGGTCACCGAATTCAGGAACCCATTTACCGGTGGAATGGGACGGGAGGTAACCGAGAGTCTATGGTCATCGCATCTTGCGCGCCCTGAGGCGGACATCGAGATGTTAAAAGAAATTGGATTCGATAATATCAAGGTCTTACGCGGACTAAAGGAAAAGACCCTTTTCGGTCTGCAATACGCGAAATATGGCTTTTGGAGTGATTTCTTCCTTATTAGCGGCGTAAAGACAATCGAGTGATTAACTATGGAACAAAAATTGGGCGCTCCGGGCGCGCTGCATACCGTCTACAGACGTTTAATCCACCGTAAAATAGGTTTTCTGATAGTAGTGGCGGTACTGATCCTTATCATTTCAGGAATTTCCATCAACCGGGGTTCTTATGACCTCGGTATTAATGAAGTCTTTCGAATCATTGCGGAGGGGTTGTTCAAGCAGCCGGAAACACGGGAGGAGTTTGTTATTTGGGAGTTGCGGCTTCCGCGGGTTTTAATGGGCATCATGGCGGGAATGGGACTGGCTATCGCGGGTACGGCGATGCAAGGAATATTGAAAAATCCCCTGGCCAGTCCTTATACAACCGGAATATCCGCCGGGGCCGGTTTCGGCGCCGCGCTGGCGATCATTTTAGGGGCAGGTGTTTTTGCCGGTCGCTTTTTGATTATCGGAAATGCCTTCCTTTTTTCGCTGGTCCCGACATTTGTTACGATCGGCATGGTACGTTCTAGTCGGGCCACCGCCTCGAGATTGATTCTGACGGGAATCGCCCTTATGTATCTTTTCTCCGCGGCAACGACATTATTGATGTTCTTTTCAGATCCCGAAGCCGTCAAAGCGGTTTATCTGTGGATGGTCGGCTCTCTCGGTAAGGCGGAATGGGAGATGCTTCCTTTTATTTTGGTAACC
The DNA here is from genome assembly GCA_964543975.1 of uncultured Spirochaetales bacterium. Classification (GTDB taxonomy): domain Bacteria; phylum Spirochaetota; class Spirochaetia; order SPDA01; family CAZJBZ01; genus CAZJBZ01. The sequence goes on along the minus strand of CAZJBZ010000225.1, from coordinate 5,484 downwards.
CTTCTTTTCTGTTTTATAGTTCTACAGTTAAAGGCCAAGGATCTCAACGTCATAAACACCGGAGATAAAAGTGCCAAAAGCCTGGGAGTACAGGTCGAGCGAACGAGAATTTCCTTATTGGTTGTTTCTTCACTCATGACCGCTTCGATTGTAAGCTTTACCGGAACAATCGCGTTTATCGGACTGGTCGCTCCTCATCTCTGTCGAATCGTGATCGGGTCCGACAATAAATACTTGATACCTGCTTCCGGTCTTGTCGGAGCTGCCCTCCTGCTTGGGGCTGATCTTGTTGCAAGAACGGTTGTCGCCCCGGTAGTACTTCCGGTCGGGACTATAACGGCTTTTATCGGGAGTCCTCTGTTCCTTTACCTGTTGGTACAACGAAAACGCGAGTACGCGATATGAAATTACTCATCAAGGATGTGGAATTCAGCTACGATAGTGTGCCTACCCTCCACGATATCAACCTTACCGTGGAAAACGACGCACTACTCTGCGTTCTCGGACCAAACGGGGTCGGAAAATCCACTTTTATCCACTGCGTCAACAAGGTATTACGTCCTCGCCGAGGAGTTGTTTTATTGAATGGAGAGGACACTTTGCTCATGCGGCCGAAAGAGATAGCGCGAAAAATGGGGTATGTCCCCCAAGGATCCACAGACGGTTTTTCGGTCCGGGTGATCGATTTGGTGCTAATGGGCCGACATCCCCACTCGGGTCTTGGAAAGGAGGATGCGGACCTTGACATCGTCCTCGACATTCTCAAGCTTCTCAGGATCGAACATTTATCCATGAGGCATTTCAACGAACTAAGCGCGGGACAGCAGCAGAAGGTATTGATTGCCCGTGGACTTGCCCAACAGCCGGAGGTCCTTCTCTTGGACGAACCGACGTCCAATCTCGACATCCGACACCAGTTGGAGGTGATGGAAATAATGCGGGGTTTAGTGGACGACAAGAAACTAACGGTGGTTATGGCGAGTCACGATCTCAATATCTCTGCTGCTTATGCCGATGTAATAGTCTTCAGCAAAGAGGGTACCATTTTTAAAACAGGAAACCCGATCGATGTTTTTACAAAAGAAAATATCCGTTCGATATATGGGGTCGAAGCGGACATAGAGATGAAATCGAATAAGCCGTTCGTCATCCCCTTAGCGGCAGTCGGGTAAACCAGCCTGTTTCTCCTTACAATCCACACCGTCGTTATTTCCGCAGGGCAACCTCTATATTCTCCGCGATATGTTCCAGATTTCCCAACACGTCTTCGTGCAGCGGATTCAGGGGAACGACAGCACCACCGATTGCTTCCGCGATCTTCTCGGCGCTTTTCTTATCGAACTGGGGCTGGACGAAAACGATCTTGATCTGCTCTTCTCTCGCCTCTTCAATAACGTTTTCTATCTGTTTAGGCCCGGGGCTTTTCCCTTCGATTTCGATCGGCAGTTGATGGATACCATAATGGTCGCAAAAATATCCGAAAGCCGGATGAAAAACGAGGATTCCTCTTCCCCGGTATGGTTCTAAGATCGAGGCTATCTCCGAATCGATTTCGTGCAGTTGGGTGAGAAATGACTCAAGATTGGCCCTGTAGAGTTGCTCATTGTCCCGATCGATTTCTATAAGACCGCTGCAGATATTGTGTGCTATGGTTTCGAGCTGGGGCGGCCCGAGCCAAATGTGTGGGTCCGGTGCTCCGTGGTGGTCGTTATCGTCATGATGTTCCTCCCCATGGCCGTGCGCTTCGAGATGCCGCCGATCTATCCCCCGATCGGCGGGGAATACCTCTATCGTTTCACTTCCTGAAGTCAGCTTTGATACCAGCTTCTGTTCGAACGGGAAACCGAAGGTGAAGAGAGCGTCGGCTTCTCCCGTTTCCATAACCTGTTTGGGAGTTGGTTCGTAAGAGTGGGGACTTTGCCCGGGTTGTACCAATACCCGAACGTGGACCCTCTCCCCGCCGATTCTCTCGACAAGCCCCTTCTGAGGCAGGATGCTTACGGTAACATCTACTTTGTTCCATCCTGCACCGTCCGGTGCGGAACCGTTTTGTTCCGCGGTCCCTTCCGCGAAGATAAATCCGATAACGGAAATGAACAGAAAGCATCCCATGATTCTATTTTTCATAGTTGCGGTCCTCCATATTAGTAATACGTAGTAATAATACTGTCGATTTTGTTAAAGATCAATATATATGTTACAATCGAACAGTGAACGATTAAAAAAAAATCTTCAAGCTGTTGACAATCTTGCGTCCATGCGTATATAATTAGAGGTAACTAATGATATTGAAGGGTGCTAAAGAACGCTATGCACGCAGAAGAACCGAAACCAATGCCGATCGACGGGACGAACATCGGGCAGCCGGAAGAACAGCTGAGCGAAACGCTGGAGAATTACATCGAGGCGATTTATAAAATCATTATCGAAAAGAACGGTGTGCGGGTCAAGGACATAGCACGGCGGCTGGGGGTCAAGAACTCGTCGGTGGTATCGGCGCTCAGGGCCCTGTCGAAAGGCGGCTACATCAATTACGAGCCGTACGGAATCATCAGCCTTACTCCCGAAGGAAACGAGACGGCACGCAGATTGACCGAGAAAAACCGCATCCTTCGATATTTTTTCGAACGGGTCCTCGGACTACCGAGGAAAAGCGCGGAAGAGAGTGCGTGCGGAATGGAGCACTCACTGTCCGAAGAGGCATTCAGACGGCTTACCCAGTTCATTAAATATATCTACATCAGCCATAAAAATGATCCGGCGTGGCTTGAAGGTTTTAAAGAGTTCTACCTCGAAAATCCGTTGTCACCGAATTGTGATGAATGCATCGACGACTATTTCAAGGATGTCGAGGGGTTGAGTGCGGGTTAAGAGGCCGGGTGTGAGCGAATAGAGAGAAGAGAAGGGGATTTTTTTGGTGTTGGAGTTAGTTGTAGCTAATAAAAATCGTCTTTCCTCTTATAGGTAGCAATACAGAAGGAAAGACAAGAAATGTATTTATCATCAAGGAGAGAGATATGAGCGTACATGTACGAGACATGAAACCGGGAGCGAAGGCGGAGGTCATCGGGTACGAATCCGGTTCCAAACCGTATCGCGGCCGGCTTTTGAGTATGGGACTGACGAAGGGCACCACTTTTTCACTTTGCAAGGTCGCCCCGCTCGGCGACCCTGTGGAAATCGAGGTGCGGGGCTATAAATTGAGCCTGCGGAAAAACGAGGCTGACGCGTTAAAGATAAGGGGGATAGAATGATGACGAAGACCAAGCCGCGTTCGGATGCGGTAAAAACACGAACTGTTGCCGTCGTGGGAAATCCCAATTCGGGGAAAACGTCTCTGTTTAACGGACTCACCGGCACGAACCAGCGAATCGGAAACTGGCCGGGCGTAACGATTGAGAAGAAAGTCGGCACTATGCGTGCGGACGAAACCCACTACGATATCGTCGATCTGCCGGGGATTTATTCCCTCTCGGCGGTCTCGGAAGATGAAAAAATCGCCCGTGACTACATCTTGAGCGGCGAGCCGGACCTGGTGGTCAATATCGTGGACGCGACCAACGTGGAGAGGAACCTCTTTCTGACACTGAACCTTATAGAGATGAGGGTACCGGTCCTGGTCGTCCTCAATATGATGGACCTCGTCCGGCAAAACGGCCTGGAGATCGATATCGATGAGCTCTCACGTGAGTTGGATGTTCCGGTCATCGGGATAAGCGCTATCAATCAAGAAGATATCCGACGGGTCGCCTCGACAATCGATCGTGTTGTTCAAAAAAGACAGATATCGAAAACCGAAATTGCGTATCCGAATGAGCTGGAAGAGTGTATTTCGGAGTGGCTTCCTTCAACCACCGTTGTGGCGGAAGAGTTGGGTGCCGATGGACGGTGGGTCTGTACCAAGATATTGGAGCAGGACGAGTGGATTACCGAAAAAGTCACCCGTCTCGGCACCGTTTCAGGCCGGACAATAGAGTCGGCCTTAGAATCTATCGAGAAGGTCATGAACGAGCCGTCGGACGTTGTCATCGCCCAATACCGTTACGGTTTTATCCACGGACTTGTACAGAAAGTGATCAACAAAAAGATTAGCCGGGAGAGCATAACCGAAAAGATCGACAAGGTGGTCATGAATAAAGTCCTGGGTATCCCGATATTTTTAGGGGTTATGTATCTGATGTTTTGGGTAGTCATCAATGTGGGAGGGGCTTTTATCGATTTCTTCGATATCCTCTTCGGCGCCGTTTTTGTCGACGGATTCGGGGCGCTCTTAGGTTCCCTCGGCTCTCCCGAATGGCTGGTTACGGTTGTAGCCGGCGGTGTCGGTGCCGGTATACAGACGGTGGCGACGTTTATCCCTATCATCTTTATGATGTTTTTTATGCTGTCGCTGCTGGAAGATTCGGGATATATGGCCAGGGCCGCTTTCGTCATGGACAGATTCATGCGCGTGCTGGGGCTTCCGGGAAAGGCTTTCGTTCCGATGATTGTCGGTTTCGGCTGTACCGTTCCGGCCGTCATGGCAAGCAGGACGTTGGAATCGAAAAAGGACCGGTATATGACGGTCTTTATCACGCCGTTTATGTCGTGCGGCGCCCGGCTGCCGGTCTACGCTCTATTCGCGGCGGCGTTCTTCCCTCGCTTCGGGGGGACAGTCGTATTCAGCATCTATCTTATCGGGATACTGCTCGCGGTCCTGACCGGGCTCTTGTTGAAACGCACGATCTTCAGGGGGGAAATTGCCCATTTTGTAATGGAGCTGCCCCCCTACCACGCGCCGAGGATGCGGCACATCATGCGGCACACGTGGAACAGGCTCAGGGTGTTCATGTTCAGGGCCGGGAAGGTGATCGTTATCGTGGTCACGGTGCTCGCCTTCTTTAACTCTTTGGGTGTGGACGGAAGTTTCGGCAACGAAGACTCGGAAAAATCGGTCCTCTCCCGCGTCGGTCGGGCGATTACGCCGATATTCACCCCCATGGGGATTGAACGGGACAACTGGCCGGCCACCGTCGGTATCTTTACCGGTCTTTTCGCAAAAGAGGCGGTTGTAGGGACGCTCAGCAGTATCTATAGCCAGATAACAACGGCCGAACGGCAGGAAGCGGCTGCCGCTGAGACCGAGACAGATGAATCGGAAGGTGAAGAACGGTTTAAACTGGGCCCACCCGTTGCGGAAGCGTTTGCCTCCATACCAGCCGGACTTTCGGGGATATTCGGCGGTCTCGCCGATCCGTTGGGGGCAGGAATCGTAGGAGGTGAAGCTGAAGAGGTGGCCGAAGAGACCGGGGCGGATATCTCGGTCTTTAGTACGCTCCGTTCGCGGTTTGGAGGAAAACCCGCGGGTGCGTATGCCTATCTCTTATTTGTGCTGATCTACTTTCCCTGCATCGCGGCGTTGGGGGCGATTGTTCGCGAGATCGGGCCCGCGTTCGGGTGGCTTTCGGTGCTCTATCTTACCGTGTTGGCCTGGATCACTGCGAC